>ONIF01000222.1 GCA_900317795.1 uncultured Eubacteriales bacterium
GGATGCTATTACGGAATATGGTATAAAACTAAAATGCGATATGCCTAACCAGCAGATGATAGTCAATATAGATGCAGGTTCAATAAAGAATGCACTTATAGCGCTGTTCAACAACAGCATATACTCAGTATCTAAGAAAGTAAGAATCGGCCCATCTGACTACAAACCGGAAATTGTGATAAGCCTCCCAGAAGAAGGTACAGGCATCATTTTCCGCGACAACGGCATGGGCATCGGAGAGAATATAATCAACAAAGTGTTCGACCCGTTCTTCACCACCAAGCCAACAGGCGAGGCTGCCGGCGTAGGACTCTATCTCGTACGCAATATCATTAACGATCATCATGGTAAAATCTCAGTTGAATCCCAACAGGATGAATACTGCCAATTCACTATAACACTATGACAGAGAAATCAACCCCCAACACCCAGCAACAATCTTCTGCTATGTCTCCAACCAAGGAAGAACTTGGCAAAGTCCTCCTCCAGCAGCAGAAACTTGCTTCATTAGGAATGCTCAGCGCCGGTATAGCGCATGAGATACAGAATCCGCTTAACTTTGTCATCAACTTCTCGAAGATGTCAGAGAAACTTATTGATGACCTGAAGGAGGTAGTGAATGACGTGCGAGAACATATCCCTGAGGACGATGCTAATGAACTCGATGATATCACCACCGATCTCAACGTCAACCTACAGAAGATACGTGAACATGGCGAGCGTGCAGTAAGCATCATTCAAGGCATATTACTCATATCGCGTGGTAAGGAAGGAGAATGCATTCCGACTGACATTGCCCATTTGCTGCATGAATACGTATGGCTGGCATATCATGCTCAAAGAGCGAGTGACAAATCATTCAACATATCCATTACTGAGAGCTATCAGGAGGATATGCCACATGTCATGGTTGTACCTCAAGACCTTAGCCGTGCTGTGCTCAACGTTGTCAATAATGCCTGTTATGCCGTTACCGAAAAAGCTGACGAAGGCTCAAATATCGTTTACTATCTGACAGATGAGGCTCTCGAATCCGGAGGCTGGTCTTACAGCGGAGGATCTGCAACGGACATTTCTCTTACAGCTATGGCAGAATATGAAATTGCTTATTTCATGAATGCCAATCATTACAGTAACAGTATTGTAGAAAAAATACTCGGCAATGCCGACAGCTATCTCTCCGAAAATGTAGTGTGCAGTTTTACGAATGAGGAGATAGAGCATAATCTTTATGCACAGCTTGCACATCTTGAGTATAACGGAAAAATCGACTATAAAACAATTATGGACGGTCTTGAAAGCGTGCAGTCCGATGACGGCGGATTTTATAACAGCGTTCATCTTACTTCACTGGCTGTAAGACTTCTCAATGACATGACTTTTGACAACACCGTACATATATATGACCTTCAATCAGCCGTATCTCCGCAAAACGGATATTTCGGAAAAGATATGGAAGTCAATGTAAACTATACAGCCGCTTATACGGCAACGATGGATACGGATTGTACTGTTAAGCTGACGGTCAGAAACGGCAAGTCCGTTATTTATCAAAAAGAAGATACCCTCACCCTCAGCGAAAATTCCACTTCCGTTTCGGGTGAATTTGAAAGCTTTGTGATCAATCAGATGAATGATGACGGCATTACCGTTACAACAGAGTTGTTTGACGGTGAAAAACTTCTGAAATCATCTCAGCAGACGCTTTCACTGGAAGAAGTGCCTGTGGCAGGCTCGACAGAACTCAATGCTTTCACGCTTACACTGGATAATTATTCCGCTTATGCAGGTTATCCTGTACAGGTGAACTCGGTATGTGAACTTCTCTATGCCACCAACGTGGAAAACAGTGTTGACATTCGTTATACCCTTTCAAAAGGAAATGAAACAATCAGCGAAAAAACGGTTAATGTACCTCTTGTTCCAAAGAATAATACATATCGTGATAACGGTCTGAACTTCACGGCGGACGCTCCCGCAGGAACGGTATATACTTTGAAAGCGGAATGTATTCATAATGAAAATGTGCTTGCGGAGAGGTCATGCACTTTTACGGTAAAGGCAATGCCGAAACTGCCCGAACCCGATCCCGAAAAACCCGAAGAAGAACAACACTTTTTTGAAGTAAACTGGACAGGTCCCGTATTGAGCGATTACAGCGTTTATGCAGGTACGGAAAGCGAAATTACTTCCGGTGTCCGTATTGAATACATATCCTCAGACGCTGAAACGGTCAGTATCAGACTCCGTGTCTATGACGGTGAAAAAATAATTGCCGAAAAAATACAGCCTGCCACTCTCACGGCAGGACAGCCCGAAGTAATTAACGGCGGTATAAAGTATCCTTTTTATCAGTCGGAAGATATACTTCACTTTACCGTGTCGGATATAGGAACATACCGTGTAACAGCAGAAATCACTGATGAAGAAGGTCATGTTGTCAAAGAGGGCGAAACAGCGGTTAATGTTTTGTCAAAGCCGAAACAGGACTTGATTTTAAACAGTGATGTCCATACAAAAATATCTCATGAGGCTCAGACGGAATATGTTGAACTCAGCTGGAATGATATAAGCGGTGAGGCTGAAACATATTCATACGGTCTTATGAGAAAAACAGATGATAATGAATGGGAATCACGTTCTATCTGGAATGAACAGGAAACTGTGCGTGTACTGAATGTTTTCCCGTCTTCTGCGTATCTTGAAGGATGGATGACAAATACTCTTGACAGTACACAGGAACCGGCAGGAATGGGACTTTTTGATATAGATTCCGTATATTTCCGTCAGTTCAATAACGATCCCGAACTCTATATGAAAGACGAAAACGGCAAGTGGAAGTATGATGTTGTATTCTTCGGTTCGTCCGACTGCAACAGCTATTTTGACCTTTCCAACACGGCGTGTACCGTTATGCACAGCTTTGCCTATGACGGCAGAGGTATTCTTTTCGGTCACGATACCATCTGCACCAACTTCGGACACTATAATTTTGCATCTTTTGCAGATGAACTTGGCATTCTTGTAAAAAATGATTCTGCCGTCGTGGCTACCAACTCAACTTCTGTTATAAAAATAGGTACTCTTACCAACTTCCCGTGGACGATCAGAGGCACTCTCACTATTCCGTACTGTCACTCATACGGACAGTATGCAGGCGGAACTCTTACAGGTACGGAGTGGCTGACTCTTAATGCAAACAAACGCTATGACAGCGAAACGGGCAGTCATTCCAATTTCTATCTTGTCACCAACAAAAATCTCGGTATGATACAGACAGGTCACTCCAACGGTCAGGCTACCGATGATGAAAGAAAAGTTCTTGCCAATACGCTGTTCTATCTGCATCAGCGTTCACGTCTGACGAGTGCAAGAGATAATTCTTTCTATGACCTTGCCTCCCCCGACAAGCCCGAAAGTCAGGAACCTGCCGTGAAAGACAATACGGTCAGCATAAATGTAACTTCAAAGGACAATCCTACAGAATATCAGTATTATATTACCGCCGAACCCGAAACGAATGCAGATAATGAAATCATTCGTTCCAATGTTGTGAAACATACGGCTTTGTCAGGCTTGCAGGGCTATGTATTCGGCATTACGGACAGTGCGGAACCTGCACCCGAACTCATTGTATATGACGAAAACGGTGAATTTTTGTACGTGGAGAAGTACGAAAACGACCAGTTAGTGAAGGATGCCAAGGAGACGAAGGAGCTGGAGCGACGCCGCACCTACCATCCGAACGGGCAGGTGTCCATCGCCGCCACCTACTATAACGGCCGCCCCGACGGCATCCGCCGCGACTTCGACTCCACCGGCAAAATCACCAACGGATACCTCTTCGAGGACGGCTGGCTCCGCTACGAAGGCATCACCGACCTGAACGGACTGCGGCAGGGCCTGTGGAAGGAGTACTACCCCACCGGCGAACTGCGCTCGCAAGGCAAGTACAAAAACTCGAAACCT
>ONIF01000149.1 GCA_900317795.1 uncultured Eubacteriales bacterium
CAAAATATCTTCAAAGCTATCTCGGAGATACTTATAAAAAAGTGAAAGAGTATCTTGAAAACGGCAGATTTGTATTATTTTCGGGTTGCGGGTGTCAGGCGGCAGGCTTGAAGAAGTATTTGAAAAAAGAGTATGACAATCTCTTGATAGTGGATATATTTTGTCATTACTCACCGTCACCGATGTTTTTCAAGAAGTATGTGCAGGGCAGTTTCACGGATTTGAAAAGATATGAATTCAGATATAAAAAAGGTGAAAACTGCTGGGATTGTCTGACGGTGAGTGCAAGTGACGGTGAAAATGAAATTGTGCGTCACGGCAGTTCGGAAGATGAATATCAGAGGGTTTTTCATAGTGAGTTGATGTTGTCGGAACATTGTGCAAACTGCAAATTTCAGTCCCGTCAGAGATATGGAGATATATCTCTTGGAGATTTCTGGAATATTCAAAAGCATGATACAGGGATAGAGCATGGAAAGGGTGTATCATGTGTATTTGTGAATAACGAAAAGGGCAGGAAATTTTTTGAAAGCATACCCGAAAGCATGATTAAATTAAAGAAAAAAGCTCCTGTTGAATGGGTAGGCGGAAACGGCTTTGTATATAGGGGCAAAAACAAGCTTACGCAGAAAAATGGTGATTTTTATAAGGCAATCAGATTTATGCCTTTTGAGGAAGCCGCAAATTATGCATTAAAGCCCGACAGGGGAATGAAAAATTCTGTAAAGGGCAGTAATCCCCTGCAATTTGACAGTAAAGCTCTGCATTTCAAGTTTGACGGGAATGTGTGGGAGGAACACTTCAGAGATAATGTTGTTTATCTGAGAGTGAAAGACGGACAGGCTAAACCCGGAAATTATGCAGTATTGCCTTTAGGAGATATGCTTGATAAAAATAAAACTTATGTACTCCATGCAAAATTCAAGTTTAAAAGCGATTCAAAAGTACTGTATTTTCATATAAAGGATTCGGGCAGCAAGGCTGTAAAAGTGATTGCAACGCATAAAGCGGAAAAAAATATCGGTCAGAACTGGATAGAGATACATCAAACTTTTCAGCCGACATCAAATATATTTGATGAATTCATGTTCGGGGCATCGCAGGTAAAGGGAAACGGTGCATTTATTGCAGTGGATTATATTTATATAACAGAAATTGATGATTAAAGGATTGTCAAAATAAGTTGATTGTGTTATAATGAAAAAGATAATGTATTATGTTTGGAGGATATTCAAATGAGTGCAAAATATGATATAGGATTGTTCGGACTGTGGAATCAGTGCAATTACGGCAGTATAATAACATATTATGCCTTGAACCGCACACTTGAAAGCATGGGAAAAACCGTGCTTATGATAGACAGACCTAACAGGAATACGGAAGAAACCAATACCCATGCAAAGAAGTTTGCGGCAGAGAATTATAAAGGCATGACTATGCCTATGAATAATGCAGACCTTCACCGCCTTAATCAGTGCTGTGATATGTTTATGACAGGTTCGGACCAGCTTTGGAACTATTCCGTAAGCAAGAATTACGGAAAGCTGTTTTATCTTGATTTTGCAGCCGACTGCAAAAGAAAAATATCCTATGCAACATCTTTCGGACATGAAATAGACTTTGCACCCGAAAGTCAAAGAAAGCTTTTGCAGGGATATTTCAGGAGATTTGACAGAATATCCGTAAGAGAGGATAACGGAGTTGATATTCTCAAGGATATATACGGCATCAATGCCGAGCAGGTAACCGACCCTGTATTTTTGTGTGATAAAAAAGTGTATGATGATTTGGCAGATAAGTCAAAGATAAAACTGCCGAAAGAAAAGTACATTTTGTCGTGTCTGATAGACCCTACGGAAGATAAGAAAATTTCCATCAATACACTTTCCAATGTAATGAACGGAATGAAAACAGTCAATGTGCTTGACGGTTTGTACCGCCTTTCAGACAAGAATGCCGAAAAGCTCGGAATGGAACGTGAAAAGGGCGTTGAAACGGCTGACTGGATCAATTATATCAGAAATGCAGAGATGATAATAACAGACTCTTACCATACGGTATGCCTTGCAATGATATTCAAAAAGAATTTTGTTGCATTACCGAATAAATTCAGAGGTTATTCAAGATTTGACTCTGTCGGCAGACTTTTCAATATTACGGGAAAATTTGCATACGAGGCAGAAGACCTGCTGAGAAATCCCGATATTATGCTTGAGCCTGACTATAAAGCGATTTCCGCAAAAATATCATCCGAACAGAAACGCTGTAAAGAATGGCTTTCCAAGAGTGTGAAGAGTTGAGAGTTGAGAGTGGAGCGGTTTCGATAATGTGCAGTTATTACAGATATTTATAAATGCATGGAGAATAGGATAACTCCACTCTCCACTCCTCACACTCCACTCTGTTATAAAGGGGGAAAAAATTGCGTATGGATAAATACGATGTAGGCATAGTAGGTGTATGGCAGGGCTGTAATTACGGTTCAATGATGACATATTATGCATTGAACCGTGCGGTGCAGTCTATGGGAAAATCCGTTTTGATGATAGACAAGCCCCTCAACCGAGAGGGAAAAACGGATATTGAACATACCGATACCCATTCAAGACGATTTGCAAAAGAGCATTATAATATAAGTGAAATATATTCCTTGAATGACCTCAAAAAGCTGAATGATATATGTGAAGGCTTTCTTGTAGGTTCGGATCAGTTGTGGAACTATGGAATAAGTCAGAATTTCGGAAAGGCATTTTATCTTGATTTTGCAGACGATACAAAAAGAAAAGTTGCCTATGCAACGTCTTTCGGGCATGAAATAGATTTTGCATCACCCGAACAGAGAGTTGAAATTGCAAAGTATATGAGAAAATTCAATGCGATTGCATTGAGAGAAGCCGACGGTGTGAGGATATGCCGTGAAATGTACGGCATAGAGGCACAGAGGGTTTTAAATCCTGTATTTCTTGCCAATTCCGATGAGGTATATAAGCCTTTGATAGAGAAGTCACAGAGAAGTGAAAATGAGCGTTTCATGGCGGCATATATACTTGACCCGTCACCCGAAAAAAGAGATGCACTTTTGCATATATCCGAAAAGCTGGGCGGGATAAAGATAATCAATCTGCTTGACGGCAGCCTTTGGAGGTTTGACGAAAACAGAAAGGCTCTCGGACTTGACAACTGTATTGAAAATTTGCAGGTAGAGGACTGGCTGTATTATTTAAGTCATGCGGAGTATGTCGTAACGGATTCCTGTCACGGAGTGTGCTTTTCTCTCATATTCAAAAAGAATTTCATGGCAATAGGAAATGTTGACAGGGGTTTTTCAAGATTTCGTTCACTCGGAAATATATTTGAGTGCAATGACAGAATTGTCAATGAAGCGTCAGAGCTTATCAATAATGATGTCATATTGCAGCCCGTCAATTATGACAGGATAGGCGAGATTATGGAGCATGAGAGAAAAAGGAGTTCTGAATGGCTCAGAGAGGCTCTTTCATGCCCTGTCGAACAGACAGTAAAAGTGGTAAGCATACCGAAAATGCCGCAGAAAGAGGTTGATTTTGTGCTGCCTGAGATAGCAAATGAAGATAAGAAATATGACTTGGGAATAATCGGCTTATGGTTCGGAAGAAATTACGGAAGTATGGCAACGTATTACGCTTTACATCAGACCGTTGTAAAAATGGGATATTCCGTATTGATGATAGAAAATCCCTTAAAGCCCGACCATGAAATTATTCTGAATAAGTCGCACCCGTATAATATTGCAAATGTATTTTATAAAATCAGCGAGAAAAAGCGTTTAAGCAAGCTGTATGAACTGAATAAGGAGTGCAGGGGATTTTTGGTAGGCTCTGACCAGTTGTGGAACGTGGGACTGAGCAGACCTTATAAGCAAATGTATTTTCTTGGATTTGTAGATGAGAATACAAAGAAAATTGCTTATGGTACGTCTTTCGGAAAGCCTTACAAAGGTACTGAGGAAGAAAAAAGAGTAAGTGCCGCCAATCTGAGAAGATTTGACGGAGTATCCGTAAGGGACAGGCTTTCGCATGATATATGTGAAAACAGTTTTGGAGTAAAAGATGTTGTGCAGGTATGCGACCCGACATTCCTTTGTGATATGGAGGATTATTATACACTTGTCAACATGGCAAAGCTGGAAGAAAATGAGCCGTATATATTGGCTTATGTGCTTGACCCTAATGCGGAGATAGGTCACAGGCTGGAACAGCTTTCTGTTGACAAGAATATGAAAGTGATAGTCATACTTGACGAGCCGCCTAAAAATTGGGAGGTAAATAAAGACAGGCTTGATTTGACGGGCAAGGGAAATGTTGAAGTTAAGAGAGATGTGGATTTGTATGAGTGGATGTGGTACTACGACCATGCAAGCGGAGTATTTACAGACAGTTTTCATGGAACTATCTTTTCGATAATATTCAAAAAGCCGTTTGTCACTCTCATGAACAGCAAAAGAGGTGCGGAAAGATTTCTTTCTTTGCTTGAACCGATAGATTTGAGATACAGGCTTTTTGAGTCGCCCGAATGTATCAATGAACAGTACGGTTTATTTGACGGCTGCGATTATGGAGTACCGTATGAAAAGCTGAATAAAATCAAAGAGGATTCTTATAACTGGCTGAAAAACGTTCTTGAAAAGAAGAAAGAGCCTGTAAAAAGAATTGCCCTTTCCGATGAGCAGAATGCACAGCTTACCAATGATTTCAACAGGTGCAAGACCGTTGTTGAATATATCAAATCTTATGGGATAGAAAATGTTGTCATTTCTCCAAGCAGGGAAAATATCAATTTGATAAGGCTTTTCTCTGCCGACCCGTTCTTTAAGATATATACAGTGGAAGATGAGAGAAGTGCGGGCTTTTATGCATTGGGAATATCGCAAAGGCTCAACAGGAGAGTTGTATTGTGCAGTGGTTCGGGTTCGGCAGCGTCAGAGTGTCTGGCGGCACTTAGGGAGGCTAAAAGTCAGCATTTGCCAATACTTGCATTGACGGCTGACCGTTCCTATTGTTCGGGACAGGGTGAGTGTGTCATACTTCCCCAGAATGACATTTTCGGTGACGCTGTTAAAAAGAGCGTGACTATTACAAGGCAGTTTGACGAGCTTTCACAATGGAAACTCAGAAGTGATATTTGCGGTGCGATACTCGAACTTGACCGCATTTCAAGAGGACCCGTTCACATCAATATACCGATAGAGAGCAATATAGACCAGTCATTGAATAATGATGATTTGTCGCTTGTGAACAGGAGAATTATAGACAAGATAAATACAATAAGCGGTGACGCTGCATGGAAAGCAAGGGCTGACAGACTGAAACAAATCAAGAGAATACTTGTCATATACGGACAGAACAGACCTCTTTCAAAGGTTATTATAAAAGATACTCTTTCAAATTTGAATTGTGATAAGGCATTGATACCGAATGATGTCATAAACAGTGTCAGTGACAGTGATTTCTGTGATACCCTGTGGGCAGACGCTGTCATTACGGTAGGCGGTCAGAGTTCTTTCTCTGATAAGATAGTGAAAAAGCTGATGTCAAGAGGTTCGCCCGTAGGTCATTGGAATGTTTCGGAAGATGGCGAAATAGTTGATATATACCATAATGTATTGAGGGTGTTTGAGTGTTCGGCAGGCACGTTCTTCAGAAAGTTTGTCAGATTTGCAGGAGATTCTTTCAATGATAATAAGTATTATAGTGTCTGGAAAGATGAATGTGACAGGTGTGTTCCGCCTCATACAGGACATTACTCAAAGTTATATGCTGTTGAAAGATTTGTGATAGGCATACCCGAAAATGCCGTATTAAATATCGGTACGGGAAAGGCTATGGATCATATTAACAGATTTGCCATCAAGCCGAGTGTAAAAGTTTTTGCCGTGACGAGGGCAAACGGTGGATATGGTGCGGTATCTGCATTCTTGGGACAGGCTGCTGTTGATAAGAATGAAAGTTATCTTTTGATAGATGAAAGTGACTTTATAAAAGATATAAATGCTTTTTGCGTGTCTGAGATAAAGAAAAATGTGCATATCATGCTTTTGAATGACGGGGGAGCTTTGGCTGCAAAGAAATTCGGTGAACATAATATGATACCTCATAAAATGAATGTTGTGGAGGCTATGACAAAGGCTCTTGGATTCAAATATATATCTTCGCATAATAAAGAGGAATTTGACGGCGGCATTTCGGAATTTTTTGCCGAAACGGACAAGCCCGTTATCTTTGAGATATTTATATAATATTGCCGTTTGGGAGGATTTTTAAATGAGTACAGAAAAAACCAAAAAACAGGCTGCACTTGAAACATTGTGGTTTATGCAGGATTACGGAAATATCATCTCTGCATTTGCACTTGCAAAGACGGTTGAAAGTTTAGGATATGATGCGGTACTTTTGAATAAGCCGTTCCGTTTCTGGACAGATACGGACACATCAGCCGACAGTGAGGCAGGAAAGTTTATATACAAAAATTGCAAGGTTGCACCCGTTTGTTATAACTCGGGAGATTTTCTCAAGTTGGAAAAGGAAAATGATGTATATATATCAGGCTCACACCCGTTGTGGAGTTATGAACTTTGCGGAAAGGAAACCAATTTTCATTATTATTTTGAGGGTGTTTCCGACAGCAAGACAAAAATATCTTATGCGACAGGCTTTGGCGGAGATTATACGGGACCTCACGGTGAAGATAAAAAATTGAGTATATACTATTTGAACAGATATGCGGGAATATCTGTGGGGGACTATAATGATGCGGAGATAATGGGACAGCATTTGGGAATAGAACCGAAAGTGGTATTAAATCCCATATTGATGTGTGACAGGAGTGTTTTTGAGAAAGCGTCGGAAAACGCCCCTGCAAAGCGTGCGGAAACGTCTGAAAGCTTTGTATTTTCGTATATAAAAAATGTTACGTCAAGAAAAAAAGAGCTTGTTATGCGTGGAAATGACATTATTGCAGAGAAGTCGTCAAATCCTTTGAAAAGCCTTGCAGATTTGGGAATCTCCGATAAGTCAAAGTCAAAAACAGGCTTTGAATGCTCACCGAATGACACGGTTGAAGATTTTATATATTATATAATCAATTCCGAATTTGTCATAACAGACGATTTCAGCACGGTATGCCTTGCGGTTCTTTTCAATAAGCCGTTTGTATTTGCAGGCTCGGAAAAAGATACATATACAAGACAGACCTATGCAACATTGTTTTCACTTGGCATAGATGAAAGAATTGTTTTGGAAGAAGATGATTTCAAAGTAAGGGAATATCTTTTCAGAATGCCGATAAGATATAATAAGGTAAACAAACTGCTTGAAGAACAGCGTGGACAGTCGGCAGAATGGCTTAAAAAATATCTTGTGTGAGAGGAGTCTGAAATATGAGCAACGTAAAGTTTAAACTTCAGAATATCATTCTGAAAAGCAATAAATATCTTGATGACCATATTGGAATGATGTATCGTGGGGACAGCTTCAATTATAACAAAATCAAATCCGCCTTTACGCTCAAAGCAGGCGATTTTGTGGAGTTTTTCACGTATTTCAACAGCTTTTCCATAGGCAAGTGGAAAAAATATACCAATGCGGGCGATATAGAATTAAATCTTGTGTGCAAGGGAAAATTTAAAATTACCATGTTCGGACACTACCATGACGGAGCGGAAATTCTCAAAGAGTTCTATCCGTCAAAGGAGTACGACCTGAAAGAAAAGACAGAAATATCTCTCTTTGTTCCAAGACAGATAAGGGCTACTACCGTAGGCTTTCAGATAGATGTATATGACACGGAAGATGAAAATGATGAAGATTTCTGTTTGTATTCGGGCTACTGGTCAACAATAGTAGATGACAGCAAAATCAATGATGTCAGAATATCCATCGTAACGGTAACTTTCAAGAAAGAGGACTATATCACAAGCAATATCAAGATACTTGAAAGAGAGCTTTTCTATACAGACGAGCCTGCAAAAGACCATATCCGTGTAAGAATTATAGACAATGACGGTGGAAAGGTTCTTGACAGCGAAAGCATGATAAGCGACTATGTGCATTACTCTCCCAATGCAAATGTAGGCGGTTCGGGCGGTTATACAAGGGGCATGATAGAGAGTATCAATGACACGGAGTATAATCCTACTCATGTTCTGCTTATGGACGATGACGTTATCGTTTTGCCCGAGAGTTTTATAAGGACATATTCACTTTTGGCACTTGTCAAGAAAGAGTATGATGAAAGATTTGTCAGCGGTGCAATGCTTTTTTATGAGAGAATGGACACTCAGCATGAAGATGTAGGCTATGTGCATGATGACGGCTCTTATGGACCAAATAAGCACGATATGCACCTTGAACAGTGGGACCATGTGCTTGAAAATGATGAGGACTTTAAATATCATAAGAATTCCTATGCAGGCTGGTGGTACTGCTGTATTCCCGTAAAGAAAATTGACAGAAGTCATTTGCCGATACCGCTTTTCATAAGAGGTGACGACGTTGAATTCAGTCTTGCCAACAATGCGGAATTTCTTTCACTCAACGGTATTTGTATATGGCATAAGGGCTTTGCAAACAAATTCAATGCCAATCTTGAACTGTACATGGTGCATAGAAACAGTTTGATTATTCAGGCAATGAGCGGTATTTGTAAGGGCATAGACTTCATGGAGAGAATAGACGGCTTTTTCTGGAAAGAGCTGAAAAGGCTTTCCTATAACAACTGCGAGCTGTTGCTTGACGCAATAGAGGAGTTCTGCAACGGTCCCGAATTCCTGTATGAACCTCAGGGCGAGGCTATCATGAAAGCCCATGCAAAGAAAAATGAAGTAATGAAGCCTGCGGTATCGGAGTACCCGAATATACCGATAGACTTTGACAGCATATACAGAATGGCAGACAAGCCGTTGACAAAATTCCAGTCTGCCATATATCACAAGACGAGAAACGGTCACAGACTGCCCGATTTCATGCTGAAAAACACGATAGCCGTAACGGCTTATGACTGGTTTGACGACCCTGCAAAGCAGTATCTTGCAAAGGAGATATTGGTGGTAAGCCCGTTTGACCATACGGCATATTTGAGAAAGCGTGACAAAAAGCGTTACAAACAGCTTGTAAAGCGTCGCAACAGAATTTTGAGTTATTATAAGCGTAACAAAGACAAGATTGAAAAGTCCTATCAGGACGCTGCAAAAACCTTGAAAACAGAGAAATTTTGGAAAAAATATCTTAAAATGGAGTAATCAATAATAAAGAGCGGAGAGTGGTACAAAAAAACACCCTCCGCTTTTTTTGCAAAATAAAAAGAGCGGAGAAATAACTCCACTCTGCACTCTCCACACTTCACTCTCATTTGAGGTTTTTGGATTTGAGAAATTCA
>ONIF01000120.1 GCA_900317795.1 uncultured Eubacteriales bacterium
TGACATCTGTATTCTTCCTCCGTGTAAACTGCACATACATTCGGTGAAAGGTCTTTTCTGTCGTGAAAGTCGTTTTCAATAACGCCCAGTCCGCCTATTATCTTATCTCCGTCAAGGCACATATACCAGCCGTATTCCGTTTCACCGCTTAAATATGCGTCCATACATTCCAAATATGCCTCCTCGGGCACTCCCCATTTACTGCTGAACCACTTTGCAGACTTCTCTTTTAATTCAGGTCTTTCCCTCAATGTGACATAATCATACTTTTTCATTTCTAAATCTCTCCTTTTATTTTTATATATTTCAAGACAATCTTGAATTTTATTTATAACAGGCTCATTATTTGATATAACATCTATTATATGCCTTTGAGTATAAATTCCGTAATGCTTTCTATGCGATTTTTCACTTTCATAATCAAAGTCAAAAATCACATCCTCATAGTAATCAAGCAATCGTGATTTTTCAAATATTATCAAATAATTGCCTTTTCTGACTTCACGATTATCGTATGAAGTATAGCTTTCATTTCTGCACTGATAAAGAATATAATTTTCAAAAATAATTTCATAAAAATTTTCCGTATCTTCATATATGGGACAAGAATTTGCTAAAATTTTGTTTACTTCAGGACTGTCACCAAATATGTTTTCTTCCTTACTGCCCCTTGCTGAAAGTGCAATAATAATTCTTAATTCGTTATCACCGTTATCACTCATTTCAATTACAAACGGAGCATCAATAATTTCCTCATTTTCATTTCCAAATTCAAGCATATTCAATCTTTCCATTCAATATCAATTTCTTTATCACAAAAAATACAGTTGCCGAAATAAATACACCTGCTGTATTCAGAATAATATCATTCAAGTCAAACGAACGGTCTATAAACGGCTGTAAAATTTCTATTGAAGATGTCAGCAAAAATCCCATAAGCAAAGTTCTTTTGTAGCTTATTTTTTCACTGTGCAAAGGATACAAAATGCCAAACGGCAAAAATATAATGATATTTCCGATTTTTTCGCTGTCAATATGACTCCAGAAATTCACGTTGAAATTATATGCACCGCTGAAATGAAAATAACTTTCTACTCGTCCGCTGTCCATGTGATACACCAGCCAATAACGCAAATCTCCCACAATGTCCAAAAACAGTACAAGCTGTATCAATGCCGTTATGTAACACACAAACAGTACCGAACATATTTTTCTCCATCTGTAAGTATCTTTATTTTTGTAATGAATAACAATTCCGTAAATTATCCCAACTAAAAGTGTCAGTGGCATTATATCCCCAAAATAATTCAAGTATAATTCCCAATCCATAATTTACTCCGGCTTAAACACGCAATTCCATATTTATATGAGGTATGCCGTCCTCTAAAAATTCCTCCGACACCTGCACAAATCCGCATTTCTCATACAACTTTCTTGCATACACCTGTGCTTCCACAATTATCTTTTTAGCCTTGAAAACATCTTTTGCATACTCTATTCCCGCATTTAAAAGCTGTGTTCCCAAACCGCAACGACGTTTTATTGATATTACACGCCCGATATGCACATTATCCGACAATACTCCCTGTGGTATCACTCGGCAATATGCTTGTATTTTGCCATTCTCTCTGAAACAAATATGTACCGCATATTTATCAAGGTCGTCTATCTCTTGATACGGACACTTCTGCTCCACCACAAACACCGCTACCCTTAACTGATATATCTCCACCAATTCTTCCAAGCTCAATTCATTGAAAGCCTTTACAACTTTTTCCATTAAAAAACACCTCACCGATTTTGATTATATCACACAATCAGACAAATTTCCATACTATTTGACAAAAAAACGGGACTGCCATACAAAACAGCCCCATTTTTTTCTATCTTTTTATCACATATCTGTTGACAAGAGCAGTTTTATTCTTTAAAGGAAAAAATTCTTCCTCTGTTTTTATAAGAATCCCTCCGCATTTTTGAATAACTTTGTTTGAGCCGATATTTTCAACAAATGCGTCTATCTTGACTTCTTCATATCCCTGTGAAAACAGATAATTCAATACACACCTGCAAGCTTCTGTCATATAGCCCTTATTCCAATATTTTTTGGCGAGATTATAGCCTATCACGGGTATTCCCTCATCATATCCCACTACATCTATTCCGCCTATCAATTTATTTCCGTCTTTGAGTTCAACCGCAAAATTCAGTCTTTCGGGCTGTTCATATTCACTCACCCATAAATTCAGAATATACTTTGTTTCATCTATGCTTTTATGTGTATTCCATGTAAGATATTTTGTAACTTCATCATCACTTGCCCAGCCGTAAAACATATCTTCGGCATCTTCTTCACGGAATGGTCTTAAAATCAGTCTTTCCGTTTCAAGCGTCAGTTTCATATAATCTCCTCCATCGTCATTTCACTGCATAAAATCCGCTCTGCATATAGGAATGCCAGAACAACTCAGCCACTTGAAAACCCGTTTTATTCAGCAGTTCAAAATGTTCCTTTATGGTGATAGGGAAAAATTCTTTGTTATATCTTGCTGAATGAGATTTCACTTCATCAAGTGTACGCCCCGACTGCATTCCAAAATTTTCAAGGCGTTTCAGCATGATATTTTTTCCTGCTTCCGTAAAAGGTGCAGTATTCTCAAAGTAAATAAATATACCACCGTTTTTCAATGCTTTAAAACAGTTTGCAACAGCCTTTTCTCTTGTCACTTTATCAAAATAATGATGTGACTGTATAGCCGTTACAACGTCAAATTCATTTTCAAAATCGAGATTTTCCGAGCCGATATGAACGAATTGGCATGAATAATCTGCAAGTTTCATTTTTGCGTCGGAAAGCATTTTTTCCGATGGGTCACACAACACAAATTTTGACAAATTCAAGCTTTCACAGGCTTTCAAGCCGAAATTTCCTGTACCACAGCCCGTATCAAGAACAGAAATTTGTTTATCACCGCAATATACTTTGATAAGACTGAAAATCTGCTGATAAATCTCGTCATAAAGCGGAATGACTTTTCTTATGTTTTCATCATACCGATTTACGTTGAATGCGGATTTGTTATCCATGATACATTCCTTTCCGAATTTTATTTTATGCTGAAATAGGTCAATGCTTTTTTGATATACTCGTCTTTTATAAAATAGGAGATACCGTTATCATTACACCAGTCGATAATTCTTTTTATTCTGAAGTATTTTTCAAATTGATTAACGTCCATCAAATTATTTCCTTCGTCATCAAAATACTTCCAGAAAACTTCTTTATATTCTTCATCGGTTAAATGATTGAAAGCGTGCTGTATTTTTGTGTTGTTTAATTGCTTTACATATGCCTTCATTTCTTCAATTTGGGATATTGCAGGGAAAACAACGGGATATTTTATTGCAGAGGCTTCATCACTGCCCGTTCTGCATACGATAAATGAATCGGGATCAAATATGTATTCACCGTTTTTTTCGGCAAATGTGTATCTGTATAATTCTTCGGTTATTTCTAAATTCATAATGATTCTCCTTTATTTTTCGATTTCTGTTTATAATGATGAATTTACTTATCAAGTCCGTCAACAAAATCCTTTAATATCTTTGCACATTCATTAGGTCTTTGCTGATATATCTGATGTTCACCGCCAAGAAGTTCAACTTTACAGTTGCCCATTTTTTCGGCATACGGATATATTATTTTCTGATTCTTCTCTTGACAGGCATCAAAAAGGATAGAGATAATTTCGTCATCTTCACTTGTGGGACGTGGGGGCATATCAGGATTATTTTTTATTATCCGTTCATAGTTTTCCAAAATCTCTTTTTTCGTTGTATATCCGCTGTCCGCACAGATATAAACTTTCGGAATATCGTTTGTTACCATACTTTCATAAGCCTTTTTGCAGTTTTCCGCAACGTGCCCCTCCTCTGATATAACACTGACCTTTTCATATGTCATCAGCGTGAGGCTGTCGCTTAAATTCTCTTCTTCCTCTGAATAACCGTCGGCAATCCAAAGAGTGTTCTGCCTTAATGCAAGTCTTGCAAAACCCATTTTGCAGAGGAATGCCGTGCATTTGTCATCGAAATCAACTTCATGATAGGGCATACCATAAAATAGTTCTCCGTCAAGCGGAGTACCGTCAAAAATGACAATGCCCTCTATTTCATCGGGATATTTGCTTGACCAGTAATTGGCATACGGACCGCTGATAGAATGGGGCAAAAGAATATAAGGCGGTGCAATCCCTGCATTTTTGAGGGCTGTCCTGTATTCCTCGATAATATTTTCAATCGTTCTCGGTTGATTGGAATCGTCACTCAGTCCATAGCCTGCACGGTCGGAAAATACGACCAGATTATCCTTTTCGACTTCGGCAGTAGCACGTCTTACAGAAACGGAATAATTTCCTACACCCATACCCGACATGGCAACAATGGTATGCTTGCCGTTGGGATTGCCGAATTTTGCCACGTTGATATTATAATCGCCTACGGAAACGGGATTGTAATAGCCTTTTTCCTTGAGAAGATTGATTTCTTCATTTCTCTTTACCTGATGAAACACAAATACACCAATCACAAACACTACAAAAAGTATCAATATAACCAACAGTATTCTTAAAATAATCTTTCCTATTTTTTTTGCTTTCATTTTGACTGCTCCCGTTAATCTTTTTTGTCAAGACCGTCAACGAAATCCTTTAATATCTTTGCACATTCATCAGGTCTTTGCTGATAAATCTGATGGTCACCGCCCAGAAGTACAACTTCACAGTTGCCCATTTTTTCTGCATACGGATATATTGTATTGTTTCTGCTTTCTTCACAAGCATCAAGAATTGTCTTCACCATTTCATCGGTTGTTTCACGCAAAGGCAAGTTCAAATTATTTCTTTTTATCTGTTCATTTACCCAATTATTATTATTTTCAATATCTTCTCTGCTTTCATATCCGCTCCCTGCACAGATATACACTTTCGGTACATCATTTGTAATGATATTCTCATACGCTTTTTTACAGTTTTGTGCAACACAGCCGTACTCCGATGCACAGTTTACTTTCTCCCATGTCATCAACATAAGGGCATCACCTAATTTTTGTTCTTCATCGGAATAATAAGCAGGATACAAATAACTGTTCTGCCTTAACACAAGCCTTGAAAAGCCCATTTTGCAAAGGAATGCCTGAAATTTATCTTTGAAATCAACTTTATGATAAGGCTCATCTTGAAAGGTCATTTCATCAAGGGCAGTTCCGTCAAAAATGAAAACTCCCTCTATTTCATCGGGATATTTGCTTACCCAATAAGTCGCATAAGGTCCACCTATTGAATGAGGCAAAAGTACATAAGGCGGTGCAATGCCTGCATTTTTGAGAGCTGTCCTGTATTCCTCAACGATATGTTCAATAGTCATTTCATCATCTGTACCGTCACTCAGTCCATAGCCTGCACGCTGAGGGAATACAAGCAAATTATCTTTTTCAACTTCGGCAGTCACTTTTCTTACAGAAACAGGATAGTCACCGCTTCCCAATCCTGCCATTGCAACTATTGTATGTTTGCCGTCGGGATTGCCTAATTTTGCCACATTGATATTATGGTCACCTACCGACACGGGATTATAATATCCTTTTTCTTTGAGCAAATCCATTTCTTCATTTCTTTTTACCTGATGAAACACAAATACACCAATCACAAACACTACAAAAAGTATCAATAATACCAACAATATTCTTAAAATTATTTTTCCTATTTTTTTAGCTTTCATTTTATTTTCCTCCAAATTATAAAATTTCAATAAATGGACATTTCTCATTTAAAAACATCAATGCCTGTTCCAACGGGCTTTCCTCAAACATATCCGATAAAGTTCCCGAAAAAGACTGTTGGTTTTTGAATGTAACTTTATAGTAAAGCCACCAGCCGTCACGATAGCCCATTTCCGTTTTATCTTCATCAGGCATTGTACTGTATTTTTGCTTTAACTCTGCTTCCTTTTTATCCATCTGATCTTCAAGCTTAGAAATTCGGCTTTCGGAGCTTTTGATTTTTGAATCGAGTGTGGAAGTTTTTAAGGCAAGGATTCCGCCTGTCTGTGTAT
>ONIF01000175.1 GCA_900317795.1 uncultured Eubacteriales bacterium
GTTCCTACACCGCCTGCGATAAATACGATCTTCTTTTTCTTAAGCTCATCAATGCTCTCTTCGCAAAGATCTGAAGGCTTACCGAGAGGTCCGACAACATCGGCAAGAGAATCGCCTGCCTTAAGCTTGGAAAGTTTAAATGTTTCAGCTCCGATAGCCTGAACAACTATCTCGACAGTTCCCTTTTCTCTGTCGTAATCACAAATTGTCAGCGGTATTCTTTCACTGTCCTCCTTAGCCCTCAAAATAATAAACTGACCCGGTTCAGCCTTTTTGGCAATAAGAGGGGCTTTTATATCCATACGTGATACTGTTGGATTTAAAGATGTTTTTCTTACTATCTCATACATAAAAATACATTCCTTTCTTTGCAGAAATTGCATACGGCAATTATAACATATTTTTCATAATTATACAATACAAATCTTGTATTTCCTACAAATAAAATATAAAAAATAATATTCGTATTTACAATATGAAGCAAAGTTATTATAATGTTAATATAAAACATTTTATTTTTATTGATGATTTTGCAAAAGAGTATTATAATAAGCATAAGGAGCGGTTTGTGTGTCTGGCAATGAATATTTACTCACTCTTTTTGAGTGGTATGCACCCCATCTTAAGATAATATCCGAAATTGGAAAAATAAATCAAAAAAGGGGCGAAATTTATGCTGCACGAAGAATTTATGAGTCTTAAAGAAACAGGACAAAAGGGAAGTTTCCTGCTGCCGTTTGTTGTTAGCAGAACGGTTTTGCCGGATTTCTATACAACTTTCCCTATGCACTGGCACAATGAGATGGAAATAGTCTATGTTGAAGAAGGAGAGTTTGAGGAATGTATTAATTTTGAATATTACCATGTACGTAAGGGAGATATTGTTATTGTCAATCCTTGTGTACTCCATTCTTTCCGACAGTATGAAAATGAAAGAGCCGTTTTCAAAACTATCATGTTTGATTTCAATATGCTCACAGGAAATGCTGCCGATGCAAGCTCTATCAAGTACTTCAACCCATTTTTAGAAGGAAACTACTTATCACCTAAAATAATATCACCCGATGACAGTTATTATTATGAATTGAAAGAGTGCGTGCTTGAAATAATATCCACGCATTCAAAACACGTTAATTTCTTTGAAATAAAAATCAAATCCGAACTTTACAGATTATTCTTTGTACTGTTCAGTCATTTCTTCGAGTGCCGTAACGGTGACACTATCATAAAAGACAGCACCACGAGAAATATAAAAATAATCCTTGACTACATCGGTGAAAACTATGCAAAGCCTATCACTATTGACGAGCTTGCAGAAAAAGTAAACCTCAGCAAACATTATTTTATGCGTTTCTTCAAAAAGTACATGGGTATGACCTGTATTGAATATATAAACGACTATCGTTTGAATATCGCTGCCAATCTTCTCGTCACCACCCGTATGCAGATAACAGAAGTCGCTGTAAGTATAGGTATTACCAACCTTTCATATTTTAACCGAATTTTCAGAAAAAAATATAACATGACACCCAAAGAATACCGCTCCAGCGTTGACAAGACCAATATATGACAAAAACAGTCCTGCCGTTTGCACATTACACGGCAGGACTGTTTGCTTTCGGAAAAACAAAAAGCAGAACGCAAAGTCCTGCTTTCGAACATACGATTACTTCCCTTGAATTATGCAGAAGCGTTGAGCTTGCGAGCCAATGAAGACTTCTTTCTTGAAGCTGTATTCTTCTTGAGAATGCCCTTTGCGGCAGCCTGGTCAATCTTCTTGATAGCAACACGAACAGCCTGGTCTTTATCGGCAGCGTTTGTTTCAACAGCAGCCTCTGCTTTTTTAAGACTTGTTCTCAAAGCACTCTTTACGATTTTATTGGCAGCAGTCTTTGCAGCAGCAACCTTTACACGCTTTTTTGCTGACTTTATATTTGGCATAGTACATACACACCTCCTCTTTACACTTGCGTACAGTTAATTATAACAACTATTTCTCGAAATTGCAATAGTTTTTCAAAAAAAATTTTGTATATTGCAATATCCTAAATTATATGTTAATATTTTATTCGTCAGAAAGGAGAATTAAAATATGTCAGAATTTTCAGGCTGCGAAAGCTGTTCCAATTACGTCTATAACGAGGACTTTGAATGTTATGAGTGTCTTGTTAATCTCGATGAAGACGAATATGCAAAATTCATTTCAAGCAGTATGTCATCATGTTCTTATTACACCCCCGATGATGAATACAAAATTGTAAAAAAACAAATGTAAAGGAGTTTTTAAATGAAATTTATTATTTATGCCATTTACGGATGTATCATAGGCATTGCAAACATTATTCCCGGTGTCAGCGGTGGCACTATGGCAGTTATTTTAAACATCTATGATAAATTGATTGGTTCCGTTATCGGAATAAAAAAACATGTCAAAGAAAGTCTTTCTTTCCTTATACCCGTTGCCATTGGCGGAGGATTGGGTATATTTGGCTTTTCCAAACTGCTCAAATACTTACTCGAATACTTCCCTATGCCAACTTTTTTCTTTTTCATCGGTCTTATTCTCGGCACAGTACCTATGATATTTAAAAAAGTCCTTACCGCAAAAGATGGAAACAAAAAATTCAATATATATTCCATAATACCCTTTATTGTATTTTTCGGAATTATGATAGCACTTTCGTTTTTCAATCCCGAAAATTCTTCTTCAAGTCAGATACAGCTTGACTTGATAAATTGGATATATCTTTTCTTTGGCTCAGCCCTTGCCGCAATGTGCAT
Organism: uncultured Eubacteriales bacterium; assembly: GCA_900317795.1. Lineage (GTDB taxonomy): Bacteria > Bacillota > Clostridia > Oscillospirales > Acutalibacteraceae > UBA1213. The sequence continues at coordinate 2,782 of ONIF01000175.1, forward strand.
GATAATTCCCGGTGTCAGCGGCTCTATGATACTTATGATACTCGGTCTTTATTCAACCGTTCTCGGTGCAATAGCCGATATTTTCAGTAACTTCTCCAACAGTTTCATGATACTCATTCCCGCAGGTCTTGGAATCGCACTCGGACTTATCGGCGGTGCAAAATTGATTGATATATGCCTAAAAAAATTCCCTCAAATGACTTTTGCAGCCATACTTGGTTTAATGCTCGGCTCTCTCCTCTCAATATACAACAATTCACACTTTCAATTTAACTTGCAAGGCATTATTGCAATCATCACACTTTTAGCAGGTTTTGCTGTTGCATTCATATTCGGTAACGAAAAATTAAAAGAAAAATTTTCTAAATCAAAAAAAGATAAATCATAAAAGAAAAGTCAGGCAAATCAAAAAATTGCCTGACTTCTTTTCAATAAAATATATCTTCACAGCCTTTTTTCTGTGACATGGGACTGCATTTCATATCCCCTACAATGTAATGTTCCAACAAGTGCACACCTACCGCTGCCAATGACTTTTTTATCTTAATCGTCACGTCAATATCATTCGGTGACGGCATTGTTGAACCGCTGGGGTGATTGTGTGCCAGAATAGCACCGCTTGACTTATGCTGAACGCTTAACTGCAATATCTTCTTTACATTTACATCAGAGGCAGACGTTGTTCCCCTGCTCACTACGTCACAAAAAATACGCTTTCCCTTACTGTCAAGCAAGACCAACAACAACTGTTCTTCATTCTTGCCTATAAAGTGCGGAAGAATAAAATCTTCTATACTTTCATAGTCGTCATCATCACAGTTATCCGCACCGTTCTTATATTTATCCTGATAATAACGTGAGCATACAGCAGGTATCAATTTGAGAAATACCGCTGTATTATAACTTATTCCGCATTCCTGAAGTGCTTCAAGCGGTGCGTCAAATACTCCCGAAAAAGAACCGAATTTATTCAAAAGATTATGTGCTATATCATTCGTGTCTTTTCTCGGAATTCCATAGAATAAGAGCAGTTCTATCACTTGATGGTCAAAAAAATGCTCTATTCCGTCTTTTACAAATCTTTCTCTTACTCTGTTTCTGTGTCCGTCATGCAATCCTTTATTTTCACTCATATCAATTCTCCTTACAGTAATAGAATTTAATCTATTATACCAAATGTTTTGACATTTTGCAAATATTTTCACAAATTTTTCTAAAATATCTTTTTGCTTTCATTGGCGGGAAAATTTCTCTGTTTACTTTTTTATATACCAATCGTATAATTATCATATAGAATTTCTTAACGGAGGCTGACATTATGAAAAAATATTTTAAAAACATAAAATTTTGGATACTTCTCCTAATACCGCTATCCATTTTCCTCACGCTTTGGGCAAAGTATATAAACGGTTTTGCTGATTTTTACTACTCTCACATATACAAATATATATCACTTATTTTTAACCATATAACAGGCATTTTCCCTTTCTCCCTTGCAGAAATCATTGTTATCGCATTCCCTCTTACTGCAATGATATACATAATTTTACTTGCAGTAAAAATCGCATCTTCAAAAGGCAAAAGGCTTAAAACCGCTTTAAACGGTCTTTTGAATATACTTTACACAATCGCCGTACTGCTTTTCACTTTTACAACAAACTGCGGAATAAACTATTATAAATCCGATGTTTCACATACCATGAATATAGAAACAAATCCCGTTTCAACAGAGGAACTGTATAAAGTATGTGTCTATCTTGCCGAAAAAGCCTCTGATATAAGAGAAAATCTCTATCAAGATGAAAACGGCATAAGCATTATATCCGACAACGCAAATGAACGTGCCGAAAAATATGTAAACAGTCTGCTTAATTCCAACTACTCTCAACCCAAAAGTGTATTTTTTTCAAGAACCATGTCTTATCTCAATATAACAGGTGTATATTTTCCTTTTACTTTTGAAGCCAATGTAAATACAGATATTCCAGACTTTTCTATTCCGGCAACAATGTGCCATGAACTTGCACACATAAACGGTATCATGCGTGAAGACGACGCTAATTTTATTGCATTCCTTTC
>ONIF01000189.1 GCA_900317795.1 uncultured Eubacteriales bacterium
GTGCTATGGTTCAGAACGGCAACTGGGCTTGGGGCGACATCAAAAAGGGTGGTGTCGTAAGTGAAGAAGACGTTAAATATCTCCCGATTTATACAGGCATTGACGGCGAAGAAACGCAGGGACTCTGCATAGGTACAGAAAACTACTTTGCTATCAACAGCGAAGTTGACGCTGCTACTCAGCAGGCTTCTATGGACTTCCTCGTATGGCTCTTTACAAGTGACTATGGTAAGAATGCAGTTGTAAATGAACTCGGCTTCGTTGCTCCGTTCACATCATTCGGTGACAATGAGAAACCTACCGACCCTCTTGCAAAAGAAGTTCTTGCTTGGATGGAAAAAGACGGCTTTACATCTGTTAAATGGTCATTTGCAGGTATCCCCTCAGAGCAGTGGAAGAACGATTTCGGTGCTTCTCTCCTCAAGTACGTTCAGGGACAGAAAGAATGGACAGACGTTGTTTCAGATGCGAAAACATCTTGGGCTTCCGAACGTTCAGCTTAATCTTATGAAAATTGAAACTGAAAAATTAAAATTTGATAGCCCCCTCCTGCTCCCGAAAATGAGGGCAGGAGGGGTAATTCTTACAGGAGGTTTCTATGGAAAAAGCGATTAAAAAGTGGTTTCCTTTGTTTGCACTTCCTACTCTTGTTTCATTTGCAATAGCCTTTCTTGTACCGTTTATCATGGGCTTGTATCTCTCTTTGTGCAAGTTCAAGACCGTTAAGAAAACGGAATTTGTAGGCTTTGAAAACTACATAAAGGCTTTCTCAAACGACAAGGACTTTCTGAATGCACTCTGGTTTACTACAAAATTTACCATTGTTTCCGTTATCACCATAAACTTGATTGCATTTATTTTTGCAATGCTGCTTACAAAGGCTATTAAAGGTACTAATTTCTTCCGTACCATATTCTTTATGCCTAATCTTATAGGCGGTATCGTTCTCGGCTATATCTGGAGTATGATTATCAACGGTGTACTCTATTATTTTAATGCAACTATCACAACAGACGCAAATTACGGTTTCTGGGGACTTGTCATACTGATGAACTGGCAGCTTATCGGCTACATGATGATTATTTACATCTCGGGCATACAAAATATATCCCCCGACTTGATAGAGGCTGCCGAAATTGACGGGGCTAATGCCTGGGAAAAATTGATTCATGTCACCCTCCCTCAAATTATGCCCTCAATTACAATATGCCTGTTCCTCACCCTTACCAACTCGTTTAAACTCTTTGACCAAAACTATGCCCTCACGGCAGGTGCTCCCGGCAAAGATACCCAAATGCTCGCACTTGACATCTATAACACATTCTATGGCAGGGTAGGCTATCAGGGTGTCGGTCAGGCAAAAGCCGTTGTATTCTTTATCATAGTTGCTGCTATCGCTCTTACACAGCTCTACCTCACAAGAAGCAAGGAGGTTGAAAACTGATGGCTGACTTAAAAAAATATAACTGGAATACCGAACCGGTTCAAAACCTTTCCAACGATTCCGAATGGCAGAAATTTGTGGAGGGTGCTACCAAAGAGAGAATCAGAAAAGAAAGAAAAGCCGAACTCGATAAACAGAAAAATGAAAATGCAAAGCCCAAAACTCCCATGACAGGCACGGACTGGGTGAAATTTGCCATTCTCGTTGTTGTATCCGTTGCTTTCATTCTCCCTATCCTCCTCGTTTTGATGAACAGCTTCAAAACAAATGTTTCTGTCAGCAACGAACCTTTTGCTTTTCCGAACGGTGACAATTTTGTCGGCTTTGACAACTACACAAACGGTATCGAAAAAATCAACTTCTTCCCCGCATTCTTCACTTCTATCTTCATTACCGTTTTTTCCGTTGCTTTCATAATCCTCTGCACATCAATGTGTGCATGGTTCATCACCAGAGTTAAAACATGGTACACTAAATTGATGTATCTCCTGTTTGCGTTCTCTATGATAGTTCCTTTCCAGATGGTCATGTACCCCATGTCATACGTTGCCAACCAGCTCAGCCTTGACAATATGTTTGGTATCATCATCATATATCTCGGCTTCGGTGCAGGTCTTTCCGTATTCATGTTTGCAGGCTTTATCAAATCCGTTCCTCTTGAAATTGAAGAAGCTGCCATGATAGACGGCTGCGGTCCTATCAGAACTTTCTTTATGATAGACTTCCCGATACTCATGCCCTCCGCTATCACGGTGGCAATCCTCAATGCTATGTGGATATGGAATGACTATCTCCTCCCCACGCTTATCCTCAACAGACAGAAAACTCTGCCTATGGCGATACAGTATCTGCGTGGAGGCTACGGCTCTATTGATATGGCTGCTATGATGGCTATGCTCGTTCTTGCAATCATACCTATTATTATATTCTACTTCTCATGCCAGAAGTATATTATCAAAGGCGTTGTTGCAGGTGCCGTAAAGGGCTGATATATTCCAAAAATAATGACAGAGAATGGAACATATTTCCATTCTCTGTATTTTTTTGAAGAAAAAAAGCCTTTTTTGAAAAAAATCTCTTGACTTTTTTTCTGTAAATGATAAAATAATTGTATAATATTTTTTGAATTAAGCATTGGAGGAAAAAATGAGTAAACAGGAAGATGACACCCCAAAACTTGAAAGTCAGCTTGACTTTCCATTGTACGTTGTTTCAAGAAAGGTTATATCGTTTTATCAGCCCTATCTTAAAAAGCTTAATCTTACCTACACGCAATATATAGTTCTTATGGCACTCTGGGAAAATAACAATATCCCTGTTTGCGAATTGGGAAAGGTACTTTTCCTTGATAACGGCACTCTTTCGCCTCTCCTTAAAAAAATGGAAAACGGAAACTATATTACCCGCCACAGAAGCAGAAAAGATGAAAGAGTTGTGATAATCTCCCTTACGGAAAAGGCTTATGCAATGAAAGAAGAATGCAAAAGCCTGCCTGCACGTGTTGCGGAAGAAATCGGAATAGACGCTGATACATTTCAACAACTCCATGACCTGCTTTATGATGTCATTGCGGCACTCCCCGATTAAATTATGATTACAAGTATGTTTTTTCATGATATTACCTTGCAGAAAAGTCTGACGCTTTCGTGTCGGGCTTTTTTGTATGACATAAAAAACGGTTTGGATTTTACTCCAAACCGCTTTTATTTTTTCAGTTCAACTGTTTGTCAAGCTGTTTTCTCTTAGCAAGCCAATACATCAATCCAAGCAATGCACCAAACATAATCAATGCAAATGACATTTCAATGAATATCTGTATGCCGCTTCCGCCCGTTGACGGCAGCGGGAGAGGTCTGTTTGTATAGAGAATGCTGTGCTGACCTTCACCGCCAAACTGTCCCTGTGCAATTCTTGTTCTTGTTTCTGCACCGTCGTCAACGCTGACATAGGATATAAAGCCCTGGGAATAATAATCCGCTTCTTCAACCCTGTACTTCATTCCTTCGGGCGGAATATTGAACAATGACACTTCATCGCCGTGTTTAAGACTGACAGAAGCTTTCGTGTTGCCCTCCGTGAGAGTGATATTTTCAATAGTTCCGTCAACCCTTATAATCTGCATGGCAAGCTCGGGAATGCTTCTGTTGTTCATATCGGTAATCGTTATATCAAAATCAAACGGCTTGTTATACAGTTCGGGTCTGACATTTCCGATATAATCGGGGTCGATTTCTTTCTTGACAAATGCCGTTCTCAGCTTGTTGTATATGTCCTCTGTGAGATCTGCATTTTCTTCTTCCATGTCATCAAGACGCAGAACTGTCGGGTCAGTCGCTCCACCGTTATTCGGTGCACCACCGTAGCTTGTCACATAGTTGTAAAGTCCTCTCTTGCCGTCAGAGTAGTCTATACCGTCCTCCACAACTCTGTATTCAAACTTTACACCTACCATATATTTTTCATATACGGGCAGGCTTTCCCATGTCAAATTCCATTTTTCTTCGGAATTGTCATATATCGGCTCACCGTTTTCATCATACGCCATCTTACCTACCGTATTAACGGCTTTATATGAAGTTCCGCTCAGTTCGCTGTTGTAAACATTTTTCCATGCATCGGCTGCATTGGAAACATCTGTTTCCTGGAAAGGTATATTATACCATGTGTCTGTATCAACTCGTCTGTACTGAATGGTATATTTCACACCCTGAGGGGGTCTTGACGTTTTCCACACTCCGCTTTCATGGTCATTATCTCCCAGCCAGTGCTTGACAGCTTGAATATTCACCGTTCTCGGAACATATACATCTTTAAAGTCTATCTTTGTGACATCTTCAAGCTGTTCATATTCCTTTGTTACGTTTGTGACAGGTGAATTTATGTTCGAGGGATCATAAGTAAGGGAATTGGCAGTATTATTGCCTGTGAAATTGGTTGCCTTGAATTCGGGAGTTGTTTCAGCCTCTCTGAGATATGTGCTTGCATATACTCTGTGGTCGCTTTCTTCTTCTCTGCTCTCAAAGTTTATCACGGGCGATACGTTGACAGGATCGGTTGACTTCAAATTCAGACTGCTTATTGTAACTTTCTTTGTATCTCCCTCACCGCTTACAACATTGAAACGCTGTCCGTTTATCTTGACATACTCTTCATTACTGCTGTCTTTCTGTACAGCTATATTTTTGCCGTTTACGGTGATATAGCTTCCTGTTTCGTC
>ONIF01000025.1 GCA_900317795.1 uncultured Eubacteriales bacterium
TGCAGTACAGATAAAGATATTGATAGAATTAAACGGGCTGTCGTCAAAGGATTTTGAGGGCGGGATCATATCGTCGGTTGTACCGCAGATAAATGAAATGTTAAAGCGTGCGGTGAAAAAGGTGATAGGTCATACACCGATAGTAGTGGGACCGGGAATAAAGACAGGGCTGAATATAAAAATAGACAATCCGGCACAGCTTGGCAGTGATTTGGTAGTAGGTGCGGTAGCGGCAGTGGCACTGTACCCCAAACCGCTCATGGTAATAGACATGGGAACGGCAACGACTATATGTGTAGTGGATAAAGACTCATGTTATCGTGGAGGGGTTATCATACCGGGAGTAAAGGTGTCGATGGAGTCGCTGACAAGGAATGCGGCACAGCTTCAGGGGATAAGCATAGAAGCCCCGAAAAAAGCGATAGGAACGAATACAATAGATTGCATGAGGTCGGGGGTAGTATTTGGAAATGCGGCATTGATAGACGGGCTTATTGACAGAATGTCGCTTGAAGTAGAGGGAAAACCGACTATAATAGCAACGGGTGGACTGTCGCCTATGATAATACCGTATTGCAGGCATGATATAATAATCAATGATGAGTTGTTGTTGTACGGCTAAATCAGTCCTCTGTTTATTAAGCAGAGGGCTGATTTTCAATTTCGTCATCATTGCTGTGGACAGCAAGTTTTTTGATAGGAGTGACACCGTCATATTTTATCTTGAACATCATTTTAACGTCAAATTCATTATGGCATTCGGGGCATAGAAAAGAGGAATAAAAACCTCTGTTTTTGATTTCCCAGTCTTTTTGAATATCAGCCCTTGCACCGCATAAATTGCAGTTCATGGTCATAAGGCTTTTATCGACAAGGGAATTTTCAAAGCTTGAAGCATAGGTATTATGGAATTCAAGTTTTTCATAGAATTCATTGCAGTCAGCCTTTTGTATATGAGGTTTCATAGCACCTTTTGAATACAGTTTTTGAAGGCATTGAGCGGAAACGATGCAGTCGCCCACAGCTCTGTGATGGGGAATATCGTCAACATTAAGTCCCAGCATTTCAGCCATAGCAACAAGACCGATTTGTCCGTTATTGCCCGTACCCGTCATTTCCTGACAGTACATTTGGAGGTCAACGTATTTTTTAAGGAAATTCAGTCTGTTGTTTTTCATGTGATAAAGGCAGTTGCTTTGCAGGGTTACAATGTCGCTTGTACTCCATGTCATAATAATACAGTTTTTGGAAAATTTTTGGAATTTGCTCAAAGCGTATGTAAACGGATAGCCTTTTTTAACTTCGGCATTTGTAAGGGAAGTAAGGTCTTTAACTTTGGTGCTAAGCCTTTTGGTAAGGTCGGGGCGTACAAGCACGGAGAACTGTTCGATAATTTCCATATTTTCATTAAGCTTTACTGCACCGAACTCTATAATTTCATTGATGTAGCCGCCAACTCTGAAACTGTAGCTGCCGTTCCATTCAAGGTCGAGTATGACGTACTGCATATATTATTCTCCTCTGCTTTGAGCTTTAAGGCGTTTTTCCTTATTAAGAATCATTTTTCTCATGCGGATAGATTTGGGAGTAACTTCCACAAGTTCGTCATCACCGATAAATTCAAGTGACTGTTCAAGGCTGAGGACAGAGTGGGGAGTGAGTTTAAGAGCCTCATCAGAGCCTGCGGCACGGGTATTGGTAACGTGCTTTTTCTTGCAGACATTCACAACCATATCTTCATTTTTGGGATTTGCCCCGACAATCATGCCTTCATAGACTTCCACACCTGGACCTATGAAAAGGCGACCTCTGTCTTGAGCGGCAAACAAGCCGTAGCCTGTACTTTCACCTGTTTCGTGAGCGATAAGAGAGCCTTGCAGACGGGATTGAATATCGCCCTTATAGTCATCGTAGCCGTCAAAAATATGGTTCATAATGCCATTGCCGTTTGTATCGGTCATGAATTCGGAGCGGTAGCCCATAAGACCTCTTGATGGAATGCGGAATTCAATGTGAGTGACACCGGATTCTCTTGTACCCATGTTGATAAGTTCGGCTTTACGTGAGCCGAGCTTTTCCATGATAGCACCTACATAGTTATCGGGCACTTCTATCATAAGGAGTTCCATAGGCTCTTGTAATTTTCCGTTGACGGTTTTCATAATAACTTTGGGGCGGGAAACCTGAAACTCATAGTTTTGCCTACGCATGGTTTCGATAAGAATGGAGAGGTGAAGTTCCCCACGTCCCGACACTTTGAAAGTATCGGCAGAATCCGTTTCCTCCACACGCATAGCGACATTTGTTTCCACTTCTTTAAAGAGCCTTGCACGGATATTTCTGGAGGTAACATATTTACCCTCACGACCTGCAAAGGGGCTGTCATTTACCATAAAGAGCATGGAAACGGTAGGCTCGTCTATTTTTACAAAGGGGAGGGGTTCTTGATGTTCGGGGTCGCAGGCGGTTTCGCCTATATTGAGGTCGGCAATACCCGAAACAGCGACAATATCGCCAAGGCTTGCAGACTCGCTTTCCACACGTTTAAGCCCCTCAAATTGATAGAGTTTGGTAATTTTAGCATTTTTCCTGCTGCCGTCATTGTGACAGAGAGTAATATTTTGACCGACACGGCAGCTGCCTCTTTCCACTCTGCCGATACCTATTCTGCCGACATATTCGTCATAGTCTATGTTTGAGAAAAGGAGCTGTAAAGGACCGTTCATATCGCCCTGAGGTGCAGGGATTTCTTCAAGGATTTTTTCAAACAGAGGTTTCATATCAGTTCCCTGAACATTCGGGTCAAGGGAAGCATAACCGGCTCTGCCGGAAGCATAGACAACAGGAAATTCAAGCTGTTCATCATCAGCACCGAGTTCAATAAAGAGGTCAAGCACTTCATCAACGACTTCTTCGGGTCTTGCACCGGGGCGGTCTATTTTATTTACGACAACAAGAGGTTTTTTGCCGAGAGCAAGGGCTTTTTTAAGAACGAAACGGGTTTGGGGCATACAGCCCTCAAAAGCGTCAACGAGGAGGAGAACACCGTCAACCATCATAAGAATACGTTCCACTTCACCGCCAAAATCGGCATGACCGGGAGTATCAACGATATTTATTTTTGTATCTTTGTACATAACGGCAGTATTTTTTGAAAGAATGGTGATACCTCTTTCACGTTCAAGGTCGTTGGAGTCCATTACTCTTTCAGCGACATTTTCATTGGCTCTGAAGATACCGCTTTGCAAAAGGAGTTGGTCAACAAGAGTAGTTTTGCCGTGATCGACATGGGCAATAATAGCAACATTTCTAAGATTTTCTCTTTTATCCATAAATAATTCCCTCTTTTTTCAATTCATTAAAACCATTCTGTATTATAACATATTGATATTAAAAAGAACAGTAAAATATAAAAATTCTTGCAAAAATACAAAAAAATCTCCCCAAAACGAATAGTTTTAGGGAGATTTGCAGTTTAAGCCGAAAGATTATTCAGCTTTAGATTTTTTAATTGACTTTGCAGTGAACATAGAAACAGCAGCAGCCACAATAGCTATCATAAATATAGCGAGAGTATTTGTAGAATCGCCTGTATTAACAGGAGTGCTGTTAGAGTTGTTTGTATTTGAATTGTTGTTTGTGTTGTTGTTATTGTTGCCTGTATTGTCAGAACCGCTGTTTGTATTGTCCTGCTGAGAGGGCTGAGTGTTGGAAGGCTCGGTATTTGACGGCTCTGTCTTGGAAGGTTCATCTTTTGAAGGCTCAGTATTTGAGGGTTCATCAACAGGCTCGTCTTTTCCGTTGAGGAGTTTCAGCAATTTAGGTTCTGTACCTTCCTTGCCTGTGAACACAAATTCGGGTACATAGTTTGTATCTGTAAGTTTGCTTTCGGGTACAACAGCATAGGTGATAGGCCAAAGCATATTGTCCTCGCCCGATGTATCGAACAATACAGCAATGACAGAGGGTTCTGTCAAAGTAACTTTAACATTGGTCTGGCTGTTGTTGGTACGGTCATAATCGGGTTCATAAACGCCGTAGCTTTCGCTCCATGAGCTGTCGCCGTAAGCACGGACTTTAAATTCATATTCACCTGCATCGAGAACTTCTGTCTGACCGAGATGTATACCGTCCAATACACTTAAATCGTCCAAGTCGGAATCCTTGACATCTGCACCCAAAGAAGCAACGAGTTCTTTTGCCATTTCCTTGAATTGAGAGAAGTCTACCATAGTATAGTCGGGATGTCCTCCCCAGTTTGTCATTGAACCAACGATACCGTATTTTGACTTAAAAACGGGGAACGGCGTGTCGGAAGTATAGCCCTTAACGAGAACCATAGCGGAAATTCTGGGAACGGTAACCGTACCGGATACGGTATCGAGAACGGTATCGGCACTTGCCTTTTCATCATTTACATAAACGTCCCATTCACCTTCGGGGAGAGTAACAGTTGTATCGGTTGAGAGCGGGTTGTAGATAACAACAATTTCCTCAGCTTCTTCACCATTAACACCGCCCTTTATGGAGTAAACGGCAACGCCCTTTTCAGCATTTGTGTCAACGAGAGAAGTGAAAGTATTTTCAACATCTTCTGCACTTGTCATTCTGAGAGCGGGGTGAGCCTTACGGAATGCAATAAGACCTTTGTAGTAGTCATATACTTGTGAATAGGTATCAAGTCTTGAATAGTCAAGTTCGTTGACGGAGTCGGGAGAAGCATAGCTGTTATGTTCAAAAGTACCGTCAGCTTTAGTCTTTGTACGGAGGAATTCCTCACCGCTCATCATAAAGGGAATACCCTGAGCAGTCTGAATGATAGCAGCAGCCAGATTATTCTGACGGATACGGTCTTCTTCGGAATCGTCGCCGTTTGAGGAGTTAATTTTGTCCCAAAGGGTGAGATTGTCGTGACAGTCTGCATAGTTGATAATCTGAGTAGGTGACGGACACCATTTCTTTGTATATTGAACGGTGTTTACAATAGCTTTGTAGTGTTTACTTTCGCCATTTGCATAGCCTTTTTCGGTTGCGTCAAATACGCTGCCCTTTACCATGTCACGAATAGTGTCGCTGAAGTAAGCGATACCGGGAGTATCAGCGGCATTGAGATAGTTAGCCATTTTAACATTTTTGGTGGGAACAGAACCCATGTTCCAGCCCTCACCGTAGATAACGATAGTGGGGTCAATTTCGTCAAGAGCTGCACGAACAGCGTTCATTGTATCAACATCAAGGATACCCATGAGGTCGAAACGGAAACCGTCAAGGTGATACTCGTCTGCCCAGTATTTTACAGAATCAACGATGAATTTGCTTACCATTGAACGCTCGGAAGCTACGTCATTGCCGCAGCCTGATGTGTTCTGATTAGGTCTGTAGAAATAGTCAGGAACCAACTGATTGAAGCAGTACTGTGTGTTATATGTATGGTTGTAAACAACGTCCATGATAACGCCAAGACCAGCATCATGCAAGCCCTTAACCATTTGTTTGTACTCATTTACTCTTACTTCACCGTGATAAGGGTCGGTTGAGTATGAGCCTTCGGGAGCATTGTAGTTTACAGGGTCATAACCCCAGTTATACTGAGCCTTGTCGAGTTTTGTTTCGTCAACTGAGCCGTAGTCATAAGAGGGGAGAATGTGTACGGAAGTAACACCGAGGTCAACAAGGTGGTCAACGCCTGTGGGAATAACACCCTCATTGTTGAGAGTAGTACCTCTTTCTGTGAAAGCAAGGTATTTGCCCTTGTTAGCTTCTGAGATACCGCTGTTGTCGCTTACGGAGAAATCTCTTACATGAACTTCATAGATTTGCATATCTGTAAGATTTTCATAAGTGTGTCTTTCATCGCTGTCCCAGCCGTCGGGATTGGTGGAATCGAGGTCGAGAATCATACCTCTTTTGCCGTTTACGCCTACCGATTTAGCATAGGGGTCAACAATATCTTTGTTGGTTTTGCCGTCAAAGTAAGCATTGTAGGTGTAGTATTTGCCGCTGAGGTTGCCGTTTGCAACGAGCAGCCATGTGCCTTTTTCGTCTTTGTTCATTTCAACAGTCTGTTCGGGATTGCCTCCGTTGCCCTCAGCGTAGATGTTGAGTTCTACTTTTTCAGCGGTAGGAGCCCATACACGGAACTGTGTGGAGCCGTTAACGATAGTTGCACCAAGGTCATCGCCTGTGTAGGTGTAGGCATCTTCAAATTCCGCACTTGAGAAGTAGTCGGGGAGAGCGAGTTTCATGGAAGTATCTCTGAAAGATATTGTATAATCTTTGGAGTAATCCAGTTCATCGCCCAATGTCATAACACCTGCTGTGCCGGAAGTCATTTCAAGTTCAGCGACAGAAACGTTCTGACCGCCTGCACTGACGATGCTGAAATCGTCAACGCTGATGACTTCGGATTCAATGTCTTTTGTGAAAGTAAATTCAACAGTGGTTTTGCTTGTTGCATTGGCGGTCTTGATTTTGAGTCCCTGTACGGCATTGCTGTAATCGGGTGTAAACTCTTCTTCACCGCTCTTGCAGTAAACATCTACCGTACCCGATACGACCGAACTGAGGTCAAGATAACGGTCGGGTTCGGGGTCTTTTGCACTCCAGTCGGGTTTTCTGATGATAAAGCCCATTTTGGGAGTGGATTCTGTGATGGTAATGGTAGCGACCGCACCGTTTGCATCACCGTTGTCCGTGAAAGCATAGCCTGCACCGTCAAGACCGTCAGCCCATGCCCACACGTCCCAGTCGCCATAAGCCCCGTCATCACGCAGATAATGGATATTAACTGTGGTTGTTTCGGCAGCATTTACTATGCCGGGCATAACAAAACAGCTCAAAGCCATTACGAGAGTGAGAACGACAGCTATGACACTTTTGGAAATTCTTTTAGTGTTCATAGAATTTCTTCTCCTTTTCTATTATCAGCAGTTTAAATTTGTCATAAAGACTCTGCTGTATTCCTTTTCATTATAACATTTTTATATTGCAAAATAAACTGATTTTTGTCTTGTATTTATTACAAATTTGTTTATGAAAATTCGTATAAAATGCACTAATGGCAAAATTATTTCTTTTTAAGGGAAATATTTTTGCCTAAAAATGACAATTCGAGAGAATTGCCCTGCAAGGTGTAGTTGAATTGTATAATGCCGTAGGCTTGGGAGTTGACGGTGATACAGTTATCATCAATAATACAGTTTTCCGTAAAGTCAAGGAGATTATCGGAGATGATTATTTTTCCGTTGGAGAATGAAACAGTGCCGTGAGAGTTGCCCGAAATGTCCGTAATAGTCCATTGATAGAGTGGAAGTTCGTCTTTCGGAGAGGAGGGAGGGGTATTTTTGCAGGAAGAAGTGATAAGCAAGATTGAAGTACATAATAATATAGAGGTAAGTTTTTTGAAGTTCATAATAAATTCTCCTTTAAAATTGGGAAATATGTATCAAAAAAATGTCGCATGGAGATATAATATTTGTTAAAACAATGAATTTTGCAAGTTTAGAAAAATTAACTTGCATTTTTGGGGGTTATATATTAGAATAATATAGGTTTTTGAAATGATTTATGAATTATTTTTTAGGAGGACTTTTATTATGCAGACATATGCATCAATGGAAAAGACGGCACTTTTGCACGAGCTTGCAAAGCTTGAGGGTTATTATGAGAATTATAAAGCACAGGGACTTTCTCTGAACATGGCAAGAGGAAAGCCCGGCTCTGCACAGCTTGACATTTCAAATGATATGTTTAATTCGCTTACACCCGATACCGATTTCAAAACAGCAGACTGCCCCGACTGCCGTAATTACGGTGGATTGGAAGGAATTGTTGAGGCAAGACAGCTTTTTGCGGATATGCTTGGAGTAGAAGTAAAGAATGTAATGGTGGGCGGAAATTCAAGTCTGAATATGATGTTTGATACGATTGCTTGCATGATGGAGCAGGCGTGGGGAAATCAGGGAAAGTTGAAATTCCTTTGTCCTGCACCTGGATATGACAGACACTTTGGAATTACGCAGTATTTTAATATAGAAATGATAACTGTACCAATGACATCAACAGGACCTGATATGGATATAGTGGAGAAACTTGTAAGTGAAGATGCAAGTATAAAAGGTATATGGTGTGTGCCGAAATACTCAAACCCGCAGGGTATCACATATTCTGATGAAACAGTAAAGAGATTTGCCGCATTGAAGCCCGCTGCAAAGGATTTCAGAATCATGTGGGATAATGCATATATAGTACATGATGTAAGCGATACACCCGACACGCTTTTGAATATATTTGACGAGTTGAAAAAGAATGGTAATGAAGATATGGCGTTTGAATTCTGCTCAACGTCAAAAATAACATTCCCGGGTGCAGGCGTTGCGGCACTGGCAGCATCGGAAAATAATATTGCACTTCTGAAGAAAAGATATACATTCCAGACTATCGGATATGATAAGTTGAATATGCTCCGCCATGTAAAGTATTTTGGTGACTTTAAGGGACTTCTCGCACATATGCAGAAGCACAAAGCAGTATTGCAGCCCCGTTTTGATATGGTGACGGATACGCTTGAAAGAGAGCTTGCAGGCTTGGGTATAGCGGAATGGGCAAAACCCAACGGTGGTTATTTTGTCAGTGTAGATGTAATGGAAGGCTGTGCAAAGAGAGTTGTGGAGCTGTGCAAAAATGCAGGTGTTGTATTGACCGGCGCAGGTGCAACATATCCCTATGGCAAAGACCCCAAAGACAGCAATATCAGAGTAGCTCCGACATATCCGCCGATAGAGGAGCTTGAAGCAGCCATGAATATATTCTGTATATGTGTAAAAATAGCTGCACTTGAAAAGCTTACAAAGTAATTTTTTGGATACAACCTCACTTGTTTTAAACTCCCGACGTTGAGAAATGTCGGGAGTTTAAACTTTAACAAAATTATATCAAAAATTTTGTGCATTTTTTATTCGCCTGCAAATATGCTGAATATCAACAGGAATTTTTGAAAGATATGCACAAAAAAAGAGGTTTTTTGTTTGGCGAAATATTTTGAAATATAAATATTTTTGCTGTATTTGATTAAAAAATATTTGACTTTTATAGACAAAATATATATAATTAACTTTGATATGTCTGTTTTGAAAGACAGACAGGATAATATAAACAAATTGGAGGATACTGTATGAAAAGAATTGGCAAACCGGTATTCTTCATAGTCTTTGTTCTTATAGCAGCCCTTGCATTTACATCAATATTTGGTGTATATGGCGAAAACGGTGACTTTGATGTTACTTACATAAAGGGTATCAAGGACATAAGATGGGGTATCGACATCAATGGCGGTGTTGAAGCGGTGTTTGCACCGGCAGACGGCATTGACGCAGATGAAACGCAGATGGAAGATGTCAAGGGCATACTTGACTCCCGTCTTGTCGGTCAGAACATTACGGACTATGAAGTTTATCCCGACTATGAACACGACAGAATAACAATACGTTTTCCGTGGAAGTCCGAGGAAAAGGACTATGACCCCGATGCGGCAATAGCTGAATTGGCATCTACATCGGAACTGACGTTCAAGGGCGGCACTGAAAGCAGCGGTGAAGTTCTTCTGACAGGTAAAGATGTAAAGAGAGCTTATGCAAGCTATCAGCAGACAAGCAATTCAACTAACTCTATGGAATATGTTGTAGGTCTTGAATTCAATGATGAGGGTAAGGAAAAGTTTAAAACAGCTACTTCAAACTACGTTGGTCAGCAAATTTCCATTTGGATGGATGATGAACTGCTTTCAGCCCCGAATGTAAGTAAAGCGATAGACAGCGGAAGTGCCGTTATTACGGGTAATTTTACTTCAGCAAGTGCAACGTCGCTTGCCAATAAGATAAATGCGGGTGCATTGCCGTTCAAGTTGATGGTTGAAAGCTACGGCACAATAAGTCCATCTCTTGGAAACAACGCTTTGCAGGCAATGGGAATTGCCGCAATCATTGCGTTGGCTTTGATATGTGCATTTATGCTTATCATGTACAGATTGCCCGGCTTTATCGCATTTATTGCTTTGATAGGTCAGTTGTCTATATCTATCATGGCAGTTTCGGGTTACTTTACGATATTTCCGAGCTTTACCATGACGATACCGGGTATTGCAGGTCTTATTCTTTCCATAGGTATGGGCGTTGACGCAAATATCATTACGGCTGAGAGAATAAAAGATGAACTCTGGACAGGAAAAACCCTTGACGGCTGTATCAGAAACGGTACAAAGGGAAGTTTCTCTGCAATTTTTGACGGCAATGTTACAGTTATCATCGTTGCAGTAATACTGATACTTATATTTGGTCCTGCAAATATCCTTTCATCATTGTTCGGCGTTTCAACAACAGGTCTTATATATGCATTCGGCTATACACTTTTGGTGGGAGTTATTTCAAACTTCATTATGGGTGTTGCAGCGTCAAGACTTATGCTCCGTTCAATTTCGGGATATAAATTCCTCAGAAATAAAAGATTGTATGGAGGTGCAAAGTCATGATGCGACAGAAATTCCATATAGATTTTATCGGAAAGTCAAAGATATTTTTCTGCATATCACTGGGAATCATGCTTGTGAGCCTTATATTGAATATAGTATGTCTGCCGACACTCGTTGACATACAGTTTACAGGCGGTACAATAATCAAATATAATTATGGCGGAGAACCTTCCCACAAGAATATTGAAAAGATAGTAAATGAAACGCTGAAAGGCATAGACACACTTAAAAATGAAAAAGTAGATTTTTCATACAGCGAGAACCTTGCAGCAAGTGCAGATGATACAACTAAGCATATAGTTTCCCTTCAGTTTACGGGCAACAAGGCGGTTGAGATTGAGCATAAGCAGGCAATTACAGACGCACTTCAAAAGGGCTATCCCAAAAACAGCTTTGAGGAGGAGTCCTCGACAGCCGTTGACGCTTCAAAAGGTGCAAACTTCTTTTTGAAGTGTATCATAGCAGTATCAATGGCAGCAGTCATAATGATATTGTATGTTGCAATAAGATTTAGAAAAATAGGCGGACTTTCGGCAGGTGTAATGGCAGTCGTTGCATTGATACACGATTTGATAATTGTATATTTTGTATTTGTACTGTTCAGAATGCCGCTGAATGATAACTTTATAGCAGTTGTATTGATGATACTCGGCTATTCTCTGAATGATACCATAGTAATATATGACCGTATAAGAGAGAATAGAAGAAAGTTAGGACCTAAAGTTACAATAACGGAAATTGTAAATAACAGTCTTAATCAGTGCTTTACAAGAACGATATGCACATCAATCACAACAATAATAGCAATAGGCTCTGTGCTTGTCGTATCGTTGATATACGGCATAAGTTCAATAATAAGCTTTGCATTGCCAATGATGATAGGACTTATTTCGGGTTCGTATTCATCGGTATGCATAGCGGCACCTCTCTGGGTAATGTGGAAGAACCACAAGGACAAGAAAACTCTTGAAAAGAGAAAAGGTGCAAAATCTGCATATGCATCAAAGAAGTCCTCCAAAAAGGCGGAGAAAAAAGAAACTTCCGAAAAGACAGAGAAGAAAGAAACTTCCGAAGAATAAAATATCATGCAGGGCAGGAAATAAAAATCCTGTCCTGTTTTTTTGGAAATTTTTAATAAAAACTATGGTTTTTTTGCAAGTATTATGTTATAATTATAGTGCAAATTTTATTATTTAGTAAAAGGAGATATATTTTATGCAAAATATCTGGCATGACATGGATTCGTCAAGAATTACCCCCGAAAATTTTATGGTAGTTATCGAGATACCCAAAGGCAGTAAGGCAAAATATGAGCTTGACAAGCAGAGCGGATTATTGAAGCTTGACCGCATTTTGCATACCTCAACGCACTATCCCGCAAATTATGGTTTTATTCCCCGTACATACGCAGATGACCTTGACCCGCTTGATGTATTGGTATTGTGTTCGGAGTCCATACTTCCGATGACTTTGATACAGTGTTATCCAATAGGTGTTATCACCATGCTCGACAACGGCAGAAATGATGAAAAGATAATAGCAATCCCGTTCAAAGACCCGACATATAATGGATATACGGATATATCGGAGTTGCCTAAGCATATTTTTGAAGAAATGACACACTTTTTCTCTGTATATAAGGCATTGGAGAATAAAGAAACGGTTGTTGATGAAGTCAAGGGTAAAGATGAGGCAATAAAAGTAATTGAAGCAACAATAAAAAGCTACAAGGAGAAATTTGGCTCAATATGAATAATGAGAAGAAAAGGGAAGTAAAGGTAATAAATGTACCAAAGAGGAAAAAGCCGCTTGCAACACCGAGTTATATCATAAGGATTGCAATGATAGTATGTTTTGTCATCTGCATATTGCTGTTAAGTTCGCCTTTTCTGAGTGCAAAGCTGTATATCACCAAAGACTTGGAGATAACGTCATCTGTTTCGGAGGCATATAGGGAGGTTGCAACACAGGAAGAAGTAGATAATGCCGAAAAGGAATTGCAGAATGCGTTGAACTCTCTTGAAAAGATAGAAAAAACGGAAAGCAGTCAAGCAGAGGTTGAAGAAAATACAGTAGGGCTGTCGTCAGCGAATTATAAATGGTCATACAAGGTATCGCAAGGGGTTGACGCAAGTTCTCTTGCGGAGCTTATCGACAAGGCGAGAAATACGAATAAAAGGGAATATACATCAGAAAGTGTTTCGGTGCTGAATAAAAGCATATTGAATGCACAAAAAACATTGTGTGCATCTGTATTGCTTGAACAGAGTGTTTTGCAAATGGCAATGGGCGGAGCAATAGGTGAGTCTGTGGGAAATGTAAAAAGTCTTGGAAGTGCCATTTCACACTCATTGTTTTCGTTTATTCTTGGAGGAGTGCCGTTGGTATGTTTTATTACATTGTGCTTTGACAAAAGCAGGCATATAAAGCATATTGTCTGTATGATAGGTGCGGTAGCGTGTCTTGTAATAATTTTTGCGGTACTTTATCCCTATGTAGGTACGGGTGCAGTGGTGTCGATAATAATGTACATAATAATATGTGTGCTGAATCTTGCAGGCGTATATGCAAAGCAGCAGGAGGATTATATTATAAAGCACCCTGAAAAAGAGCCTGAATTTACTGAAAAACACCCACAATTTGTGAAAGCTCTGATAAATTATAAAGCTTTTGTGAAGTATGCGGAAGAACCTGAGATAAAGCATAAGAAAAAGAAGAAAAAATAAAATTTTTTTGGGAATGATATTTTATAAAAGGAGATTTGAGAAATGGTTTTTGAGATTACAGAACAGAATTTTGAAAAAGAGGTGCTTAATTCAAAAGATACTGTACTTTTGGATTTTTGGGCATCATGGTGCGGACCGTGCAGAATGCTGTCACCCGTTGTGGAGGAGATTGCAAACGA
>ONIF01000145.1 GCA_900317795.1 uncultured Eubacteriales bacterium
ATGCCTGGTTAAGTGAATTTACTTTCTAAAAACTTGGAAACTGGTGTATGTGTTATATATGCGTGCATTTTTTTTAACGGTTGTGCAGATATAGATTTTAAACTAACAGGGAGTTCCATTACGGGAAATTCGATTTTTGTAAAAACAAAAGCTGTCGGCAACACCGATATTTCATATCTTAAATTGAATGGCAGTGGCGGTTTCAAAATCTGCGGTGAATTTGAACCGAATGTCAATGAATATTATATTACCGATGGTTTTTGGCTTGATGATAATTCCATAGAAGAAGCTTTTGAAAATATGGGTGACAGCTTTTTTAATTCGAAGCTTGAAAAAGTAGCAATTCCTCGGGGTGTAAAAAAAGCTTTGTATGCCGTTGACAGATTTGAGGGCAGAAAAAAACATTGGATTTGGGTGGAAAGGGTATTTGTTGACGGAGATAAATATTATATTTCCGTGGGCTATAATGTAAATTGGCAGACGCCTTACTCTCTTTTGGAATATGATGAAAAAAAGGACAGTTTAAAAGAAATAATGTACATTTCAAATGAACGAATAATTGGTATAAAATTATCCGAATGACATTGTTCGGGTTGGTTTATTGCAATGTGGCTGATTTTGACAATAAAATACTGAAAATTTGCAAAAATATACATACAGGCTGTAAATAAAGGTGCTTCACAAAATCGGGTGAAATTTATCCGTGTGGCAAGCACTCGGAAACCTTGATGAGCCCGGCAAGGTCAAAAAATAAAGTGAAAAGGCAAAAAAATTTCTGTCCGAAAATATTCTCGGACAGAAATTTTAAACTACGGGCTAAAAAGGTCAGCCGATGAAGAATTGCGACCAGTACAGCACCCCGTTGCTTTCATAGCAGCCTATGCCGATTTTGGTAAAGGAAGGGGAGAGGATATTTTTTCTGTGCCCTTCGGAATTCATCCAGCCGTTTACTACCTGTTCGGGCGTTGCATAACCGTAAGCTATATTTTCGCCTGCCGTGCGGTAGCTGACACCCAAATCAGATGCCGCAGTAAAGCAGGTACGACCGTCGGGACGGGTATGTGAAAAGGATTGCACAATTTCCTTTGCTCTGATATGTGCCACATTTGTTGCTCCCGTGTCCGCATCAAGTGCTTTTAATCCTGCCTTTTCTCTCTCCGCATTGACCAGAGAAATTACTTCATTTTCGTATGCGGTGCGAAATTCCGAAGATTGAGGCTGTATCTCAGTTGATACGGGCTGTTGAGGATTTGTCTGAGTTTGCGGAACGGAGGGGGGGGTAATTTCGTCTGTTTTTTCGGTTGACGGTACGGGTGTACTGCAATTACCGTCGGGACAGTATCCCCCGATATTTTTGAGCAAATCACTCAGACAGCAATTTTCGGCTATGCACTTCCAATCGTATTGTTTGCAGTTTTCCGATTGGCACTGTTCAAGAAGCTGCTGCCAGTTACCGCAGCAGACAGGATTTTTGACCGATACATCAGCCGCATTTGCACAGACGGCTGTGCAGGAAAGCGACACAAGTGCGGAAAACAGTATGGCGGTGATTTTTGTAAAATGTTTCATAATAAGAACTCCCTTAAAAAGTATTTGACGTTTCCGTCAATTACATTCTACATCGCAGCGACATTTATTTCAACGCACAAACAATGGAGCTGCAGGGACAAAATGGGAGGTTGATTATACCGAAAAAACTCATAATTCGTTTGACGGCAGAGTTACACCATCGGGGCGTTTAATATCTTTATCCCCAAAGTATATGTCATACCATACAAGAAATACATAGATAGTCCAGACTTTACGGCTGTTATCCTCTTTTCCGTTGAAATGGTCATCAAGATAGGAAACAATCAAGTCCGTATTGAAAAATTTCTCAGCCGTTTCGGAAGTGAACATTTCTTTTACTGTATTGTAGTATTTTTCATCTTTAAGCCATACTCTTGTCGGCACGGGAAAACCAAGTTTTTCTTTTTGAGCAGTGGCTTTCGGCAGATGTCTTAAAGCCGCTTGACGCATGGCATATTTGGTAGTGCCTTTTGCAATTCTGTATTTTGTGGGAATAGTGCGGGCAACTTTCCATACTTCTTTATCCAGGAACGGCACACGTAATTCAAGAGAGTTTGCCATACTCATTCTGTCGGCTTTCAAAAGAATATCGCCTATCATCCACAAATTGATGTCGAGATACTGCATTTTAGTCACTTCATCATAGTCTTTCACACGGTCATAGAATTTTTTGCACAAATCCTGCGGGCGTGTAACAATGGAGTTGTCTTTTAAAATCTGTTTTTTCTCCGTATCGTCATACATGAAAGCGTTGCCGATAAATTTATCTTCCGTTTTCCTTGCACCACGAAGAATATAACCTCTGCCTTTGATATGAGGCATTTTTTTTGCCCACCTTGCAAGGGCATAACGCATTTTTTGGGGAATGACAGTTTGATAAAATTTGAATACATGGGGTTCGTTATATACAGTGTAACCGCCAAAAAGTTCGTCTGCACCCTCGCCCGAGAGAACGACTTTTACAAATTGGCTTGCCAGGTTGCAGACAAAATAAAGGGCAATGCATGACGGGTCAGCAAGTGGCTGGTCCATGTGATACTGAACTTTGGGCACGGCTGTCCAAAATTCCTCCGAGTTGATAAGATGAGTATGATGTTCAACACCGATTTCTTTGGAAAGGTTTTCAGCCCAGCTTATCTCATTGTATTTTTTGCCGAAGTCAAAACCGACCGTAAAAGTCTTTTGGTCTGCAAAGTACGTTGAAACATAGCTGGAATCGACACCGCTCGAAAGAAAACAGCCTACTTCAACATCACTGATTTTATGGGCATTGACGGAATTTTCAAAAGCCTTTTCGATATTGTCAACGGCATCTTCAATTTTAAGTTTTTTATCGGGTTCAAAGGTTGCTTCAAAATAGCGAGTTGTTTTAACTTCACCGTTTTTGTACCACATATAGTGTCCCGGAAGTAAGCAATATATGCCTTCAAAGAACGTTTCGGGGGGTACGACATATTGAAATGACAAATAATTGTCAAGGGCTTTGTAATTGAATTTCTTTTTGTATTTGGGAAATTCCAAAATACTTTTTATTTCGGAGGCATAGACAAGCTGATTGTCAATTACGGCATAGTGCATAGGCTTTATTCCAAAGAAATCTCTTGCGATAAAGACAGACTTGTCAATTTTGTTGTATATGGCAAAGCCGAACATTCCACGCAGTTTGTTAAGGAGTTTTTCGCCCCATTCTTCAAATCCGTGTATCAATACTTCGGAATCCGTTTGGGTACGGAATGTATGTCCGAGTTCGATAAGCTGTTCACGCAGGTCTTTATAATTGTAAATTTCGCCATTGAAAGTCAGAACAAGGCTTTCATCTTCATTATAGATAGGCTGACTGCCGTTGTCGAGGTCGATAATGCTTAAACGTCTGAAACCCATAGAGATATTATTGTCCGTGTCTTTATAGTAGCCGAAGCTGTCGGGACCTCTGTGAGTGATAACGTCGGTCATATTTTCAAGGACTTTATCTCTGTCGGGGACATCTCCCGTAAATCCGCATAATCCGCACATATTAAAAATCTCCTTTTTTCTTTTTTCCAAAATCATTCTATCACACAAAACGGCAATTTTCAATAAGAAAAATATATTTTTAAAGGCAGTCTGAAAAAATCAGCACAAAAAATCAGATAAAATGGCTGTTTTTTGGAAATTATTTGACAATCTTTAAAAATTTGCTTTTAAAGATTGAATTTTATGTAAAATAATTATATACTTAAATAAAAACGAAAAGAAGTGGTGTCATGGAGATTTTGGGCAAACTTGGAGTGATGTTGAAAAAATTTTTCAACAGTATGGAATGTTTCAGGTTTGTATTGTTTACAGCGTTGTTTTTCGGGATAGAGAGGGTGTCCAATATCACACTCGGCATTATTATGCTGTGGTCGATGTATCTCGGAGTATATAGGCTGATAATAAAGGGCGGAATAAAGCGTATAAGATACAGAAAGATTATATATTTATTTTTAGGATTTGCACTGCTGACGGTGCTTATACATTCGGAAAGAAATCTTGCGGACAATCTGGTGATAGTCTATGTAATGGCGGTATATTTTTTTCAGATATACGGACTTTACTCGGAAAAAAGCAATATAAAGTGTCAAAGGGAAATTAAAAGGATTTTGCAGTTTATTGTGATTGCCACAAGTATCATGATGATAATCGGCTTTATAGGTCTTGCAGTTTTCCCGAAAGGCATAGAGTGGGAGGGAATGTATTTTATCCTGCATGAAAGCAGATTTGTGGGGATTTTGTTTAATGCGAATGTAGCAGGCTTTTACGGAGCAATGGCAATCATTGCGTGTCACATACTGTGGAGAATAATACGGGCAGAAAAAAAGCTCTCTGCAAGAAGAAAAATATTTTATATATGCTGTATCGTGATAAATGCAGTGGCACTATTTTTGTCGGATTCCAATGCGTCACTGCTGTTTTTGGTGGCATATTGCTCGTTTGTGATGTTTTACATACTTTTCAGGGACTTCGGAAAAAAAAGAATGCGTTGGTTTATTTTAAGAATAACTGCAACGGCACTTTCATTTGTGGTGATAATCACATCACTTGTATTTTTCAGAGTTCTCACACAAAGTCAAGTATCTCTTGCGATAACTTCGGGACAGTCAAAAGCGGAACTTTCAACGGGAACTGTTTCAAAAGACGGGATAGTTGAACTGAAAGATGACGAGTGCAGGGAAAATGTATTCGGTCACGAGAATACCAATATTGACAGCGGGCGTTTTAAGATATGGATACAGGCACTTGAAATGTTCGAGAAATTTCCCATTCTCGGCATAGGCAAGGCAAACATATCCGATTATGGAGATTTATATATAGGCGGTTTGAGATACAACGATTTTCATAACGGAATGCTTACTATTATGATAAGTTACGGAATAGTGGGATTGAATTTATTCATTGTATTTTCTTTGACGGTAGCAAAGGATATTTTAAAAACGATTTTCATGTATAAGAAAAAATGTCGTGATGACGGAAGTGTGCCTGTACTTGCGTCAGCGTTCTGCATATCTTATGTGATATATTCCATGTTTGAGCTTGCCCTGCTGGCAGACCTTTCTTACAGGGTGTATATATTTTGGCTTATCATAGGTTTTGCAATGAGTTATGTGCAGAAGTACGGCATACAGGCAAGCCTTGAAGAAACAGACCAGTCTGTAACGGATTTACCGTCGGCAGTGGAGAATATCCGTAAAAAACGCAAATTAAGATTTCGTGAATTTGCGGCATTGCTGAAAGTGTATATAGAAAACAATCCCAAAGTTGAAAAACTCCTGCATAAAAATGAATAACGTCAGTTCGATGTAACTGAAAAATATTCTGACAATTATGAAATTAAGTATGTCATTCCGAACGCAGTGAGGAATCTTCAAAAGATTCTTCGTCGCTGTCGCT
>ONIF01000162.1 GCA_900317795.1 uncultured Eubacteriales bacterium
ATTTTTCAAATATTCGCTGTTGTTGTATATTTTTTCCGTATCTGCAAAAACGGCTACTAAATTCATCATCAAATTTCACTCCTCTTTTTTAATTCATAATTCATAATGCATAATTCATAATTGAATTGCAGACACAGGCTGATTTTCAAAAACAAAAATCATTATGCATTATGCATTCTTAATTTTACATTATTCTTGCGGCTCCCGATTTTCTTGCAGCGGCAATAACGGCTTCTGCAACGGTCTTTCCGACACGCTTGTCAAATGCTTTCGGAAGAATGTAATCTTCACAGAGTTCGCTTTCATCTACAAGGGAGGCTATTGCATAGGAAGCGGCAACTTTCATATCTTCGTTAATTTCTTTTGCACGGCAGTCCAAAGCACCTCTGAAAATGCCGGGGAATGCAAGTACATTGTTTATCTGGTTGGGGAAGTCCGAACGACCTGTTCCGATAACCCTTGCACCCGCATTTTTAGCCAAGTCGGGCATGATTTCGGGCGTGGGATTGGACATAGCAAATACGATTGCATTTTCATTCATGGATTTAACCATATCTTCGGTTACAACATTCGGTGCGGATACGCCTATAAATACATCGGTATTTTTCATAGCGTCTGCCAAAGTGCCTGTAAGGTGTTCACGATTGGTTATTTTAGCCATTTCAGCCTTTTCGGAATTAAGTCTGCTGTCGCCCTCGCATATAATACCTCTGCTGTCGCAAAGAGTGATATGCTGTACACCCATATTCATAATATGTTTAGCGATAGCGATACCTGCCGAACCTGCACCGTTCATAACAACTTTAATGTCTTTAATATCTTTCTTAACGATTTTAAGGGCATTCAGCATAGCAGCGGCAACAATAACAGCCGTGCCGTGCTGGTCGTCATGGAATACGGGAATATCACAAATTTCTTTCAATCTTCTCTCAATTTCAAAACATCTGGGAGCGGAAATGTCCTCCAAATTGATACCGCCGAAACTGCCCGAAATAAGATAGATAGTTTTCACAATTTCGTCAACGTCTTTTGAGCGTACACATAAGGGGAAAGCGTCAACGTCGCCGAACTCTTTAAATAAAGCACATTTGCCCTCCATCACAGGCATACCTGCTTCGGGACCGATGTCGCCCAAGCCCAAAACGGCTGTACCGTCGGTGATAACGGCAACAAGATTGTTTCTTCTTGTAAGCTGGAAAGATTTGTCATAATCTTTCTGGATTTCAAGGCAGGGTTCTGCAACACCGGGAGTGTATGCAAGGGAAAGTTCTTCTGAATTGGTGATAGGCACTCTTGAAACAACTTCAATTTTGCCGTTCCACTCATAGTGCTTTTCAAGTGATTGTTCTCTGATATTCATTTTCATAATCTTCCTTTCAATTTGCGAATGAGATAATTATATTACAAATTTTCCGATATTACAAGAGTTTTTTTAAGAGTGGAGTTGTGAATGTGCAGTAAAAAAGGCATTGCCTTTTTCAATCGGGCAATACCTTTATGTGTTCATTCACCGTATTCCATTTTGTACAAAGTGCCATTATCCAAAAGACTGAGGGGGAATATATATACTCTCAAATCATTTCTGTTTTTGTAGACAGGCTTTTCGGGAGTTCCTTCCATATATATGCGGTGCCATTTTACAACAACATATCCCAATGCACGCCATTCTTGTGTACCGCCGTCTTTATAAACTCCATGATATGGTACAAATAAAAGCGTGCCTATGATGAGAGTGACAATGGAAATGATAATAAGTCTTTTGACGGAAGTTTTCTTTTTAGGCTTGCTTTCAACGGGTAAATTCATTTCGGTTGTCATACAAATCAACTCCCTTTTATTTTTTTATTTGATAAAATTATATCACACTTTTCAGGAAATGACAAGTATTTCTATGCCTAAAACACCGTATTTTTTCTGTTGGGATTTAGAGTAGAATGTGTTCATGTCATCAGGGCTTGCATTGTCGATATTTTCGGGAGTATATCCGCATTTCAGCAGGGGCAGATTTTTGTAAAGCGTTGCAAAGCTGTCAAAGACGTGTAAAGCGGTTACTTTGGCAGTGATTTTTTCATTGGGATTTTCGGTGCTTGTGAAAACAATCGTGTCATTAACATGGATAAGCTTTCTTTTATCGTCATACAGACGGAGTTCAATAGTTTTTGAGCCGTTTTTAATCATTTCAAAGGGTTCTTTGTACAAATGCATTTCGTGTGTCATAATAATCACCTCTGTAAATATTATAGCAAATATCCGCAAAAAAGTAAACACTGCATATCCATAAAAAGATATACAGTGTTTTTATAAGACGTTTTAAGGGGTTAAAAATTTTGTGAGGTCAAATAGTGCAATTATGCATTATGAATTATGAATTATGCATTAGCATCAGGCTATTTTTTTGTGCAGACGCAGACGGTCCGAAATCATGGCAATAAATTCGCTGTTGGTAGGCTTGCCACGACTGTTGTGAATGGTATAGCCAAAGTAGGAGTTGAGAATGTCAACATCACCTCTGTCCCAAGCGACTTCAATAGCGTGTCTTATCGCCCTTTCTACACGGGAAGAAGTTGTTTCATACTTCTTTGCAACGGAGGGATAAAGTTCTTTGGTGACAGCGTTGATAATTTCGGGGTGCTTCACGGACATGATGATGGAATCACGCAAATAATGGTAGCCTTTGATGTGTGCAGGCACGCCTATTTGGTGAAGGATATCCGTGACGGTAACTTCAAGCTGATGGTCAATGCTGTAAACCTCGTTGTCGTTAAAGAATATTTCCTCTTTGCAAATGATGAGTTCTGCAATTCTTTCGAGGAGGTCAGACGGGCGGAAGGGCTTTATTACATAGTAAGCAGCCCCTGCACTGAGAGCCTCTTTTTGAAGCATAACGCTGTCAAAGCTCGAAAGAATGACAAAAACGGGTGTATTAACATCTTTTATATTTTTAACTTTATGCATAACTCCAACCCCGTCTGTATTTGTCATGAACATATCCATGAGAACAACATCGGGTTTAAAGCTGCATATACTTTCAACTACCTTTGAGCCGTCTTTTTCGCAGAATTTTTCCTCAAAACCGTTTTCTGCAAAAATATCCGACGAGCCTGTTTGAAATTCGGCAGAATCCTCTGCAATGAGTATTTTTACTTTGCCTTTCATATCAAATCCCCCAATAAATTTTTTGTGGTGAGTAGATATTACCATATCTTACCAAATTTGGCAAGGGGTATTTTGAAAATTTTTGAATTTGATAACGATTAAACAATTTATGCAGCAAAAGATAACTTGTTTTGTACAATAGTGTTGTTGAAATCAATCATATTTTCTGCAAAGACGGCATACCCCTCCGTTGTGTCGTTCACAAACACATGAGTGACTGCCCCGACAAGCATATTATTTTGTATAATGGGACTTCCGCTCATACCTTGTACAATTCCGCCTGTTTTTGCAAGTAAGTTTTTGTCGGTTATTTTGATTATCATATTTTTGGGGGAGTTGTTGTTGTAGCTTATATCTTCTATGGAAATATCATAGAATTTTGGCGGTTGGTCGTCAACGGTGGTCAAAATTTGTGCTTTTCCACGCTGTACTTCCTGCTTGAATGCAACAGGGACAGTATTTTGCGAGAAGTCGTGATTGTAAAGAGTGCCGTAAATACCGAGTTCGCTGTTGGCGGAGATAGTGCCTTTAGGAGAAGTGTCGGAGAAAGTGCCAACTAAAGCACCGGGATTTCCGCAAATGCTTTTTGTAACAGAGGTTATTTCGGCATTGACAATATCGCCTTTTTCGAGAGGCATAAGACTTCCGCTTGCGGTGTCGCAAATGCCGTGTCCAAGTCCTGCAAAAGTGCCGTTTTCAGCGTCAATGAAAGTCATTGTGCCGATACCTGCACAACTGTCACGCACCATTAAACCTATCCTGTATTTTTTAAGGCTTTCATCAAAAACAGGGGTTATTTCGGTAAAATATTCTTTTCCGTCATGGGTGGCTTTTACTTCAAGAGCATTTCCCCTGCTTTTTTCAACGGCACTTAAAAGCTGTTCATTGGTATCGGTCTGAGTGCCGTTCACGGAAAGGATAATATCACCTGTTTGAATGCCTGCATCATGCGAGGGATTTTTATTTCCGACAGGGGAAGTGCCCGATACAACAAGCCCGTCAGTGTAAATTCTTATTCCGAAAGGCATACCGCCCAAAATGACATTTTTTCTCTGAGTGACGTTGACGTTTAAGTCCTTAACGGGAATGCTGTCAAAAAGCATGATTTTTGCATTTGACTTTTCGGGGGACTTTTCGGAAGTGTCAAAGGCTGCATAAATTGCGGTATCGCTGTCATATTTCACGGAAAGAGGAAATTGAAATTCATTTCCCTGTTTGGTGACGGAAAGCCTTGACGGAGTGAAATAGGCAGTCAATGCACACAGAATAAATAAAATTCCCGTAAAAAATGCCATAACTGCCGTAAAAGTTCTGATAAACAGATATATTTTTTTATTCAAAAAACTCACCTCCATTAAATATAGTTTTGCCTTGTGAGAGGTGAATTAAAATGTATTTTAAATGCCAATGATAATGAAAAATTTGTGCATAACTTACAAAGATTTGTTAATATTTTTGTAAGTCGGTTGACAATCACAGCGTAAAGATTTAGAATATAGAATAGGAAAAATTTATGTTTTCGATTGGAAAAATTTGATTAACAGAGATGATAAAATATGATAAAAAGTATGACAGGTTACGGAAGATTTGAGGGAGTGATTGACGGCAGGAGAACTGTATTTGAGATAAAATCCGTGAATCACAGGTATTTTGAATTGCAGTGCAGAGTTCCGAGAGGGTGCGGATTTCTGGAAGAAACGATAAAAAATCTGCTTGCAGAGCGTGTTTCACGTGGAAAAATAGATGTATATGTTTCTATTGAGGCAGATGAAAATGTTGCGGCAGATGTGAGGGTGAATAAATCTGTTGCAAGGGGCTATCTTGTGGCAATTCAGGAAATGTGTGAAATTTACGGGTTGAGAAATGATGTCACAGTATCGACGATTGCAGGCTATCCCGATGTATTGACGGTCAGCAAAGC
>ONIF01000212.1 GCA_900317795.1 uncultured Eubacteriales bacterium
TCTGCCACGACCATAAGTATCAGGCAAGCCTGTAATAATTTTATTATGTCTTGCTTTTTTCATTTCGGGGGTGTATGCGTCAAACACACCCTGATTATGCGTTGTCACATACTCCGTGAAAATTCTGTGCAGTTCGGGGTCCGGTGTATAGCCGTTTGAAGTGCAAGCCTGCTCAGCCATTTTAATTCCCCCAAAAGGCATGAATGCCCTTTTCAAAGGAAAGTCTGTCTGTAAGCCGACTATTTTTTCCAATTCGGGTTCGTCTTCAATAATATACCCTGCACCGTATGCGGTAAGACCTGAAACAACTTTTGTTTCCATGTCGAGAACACCGCCCTGCATTCTCTCTATTTTCTGATAAGCCTGCACTTTATTCCAAAGCTTTTCAGTTGACTCCGTCGCACCCTCAAGAAAACTCTCGTCACCGTTATATGAATGATAATTTTTCTGAATAAAATCCCTTACATTTATCTCCTGTTTCCACATTCTTCCTTCAAAGCCATGCCATGCTTTATCGTTTTCCATTCTCTTGAACATACACAAAAACCCCTCTCGATAAAATCTCTGATTAAATAATATAGCCGTTTGGGGAATTTGTCAACATCTGAAACGGCTCTCGCAAAATTATCGTTTTTATACACAAAATATCCCTGTTATTGCAAATTCAAATAGACAAATTAACGGTCATTTTTTGGCACACAACACAATATATTGTGTTTTAACTTTTCAGAAATACTATATATTGTATTTAACTTCATTGAATAGATTTCAAAAAGTCCGTGAAATATTCGGGCAGAGGTGCGGAAAATGCAAGTATCTCATTGGTGCGTGGGTGAGTGAAAGAGATATAATATGCATGAAGGCATTGACCGTTGAGTTTTGTAAGATATTTTTTTCCGCTGTAAACGGGGTCACCTGCAACGGGGTGTCCGATATATGCCATGTGTACTCTTATCTGATGAGTACGCCCTGTTTCAAGTGTAAGCTCAACATGAGTATAGCCGTTATATCTTGCAATTACTTTGTAATGCGTGACGGCATTTCTCGAATTTTTCAAAGTGACAGCCATTTTTTTTCTGTCGGTCTGATGTCTGCCTATGGGAGCATTTACTGTGCCTGTATCGTCTTTTACGTTTCCAATCACAACAGCCTGATATTTTCTTGTAAAGGAGTGTTCTTTTATCTGCTCGGCAAGAATGTTGTGTGCAAAGTCGTTTTTGGCAACTATCAAAAGACCGCTTGTATCTTTATCTATTCTATGGACAATTCCCGGTCTGATAATGCCGTTGATACTTGAAAGCCTGTCACCGCAATGATACATCAAAGCATTGACAAGCGTTCCTGTATAATTGCCTGTTGCAGGGTGTACAACCATTCCTCTGGGCTTGTTTACAACAAGCAGGTCATCATCTTCATAGACTATATCAAGCGGAATGTTTTCGGGCAGAGCCTCGCAAATTTCGGGTTCGGGCATATTTACGGTAATTTCATCGCCTGTTTTAATTTTCAAATTTTTATCGGGGATTTTGCCGTTGACGGTCACGCACCCCTCTGCAATCAGTTTTTGCACGGCTGAACGTGTCATATTTTCGGCATTTTCCGAAATATACTTGTCTATTCTGGCATTTGCGGAGTTTTCCTCTATTTTAAAAAATATTTCATTCATTTTGATTTCCCTTTCATGCCTGCCATAAGGGAAACTGCAAGCAGGACTGCACCTATTGTTACACAGTAATCCGCAAAATTGCAGACAGGCGGAAAAAACGCCCTGAAAACCCTGTCAATGAGATTTCCCAAGCCTCCGCCTATGATAAGGGCAGAGGATATATAAAAAATCTTTCCCGTAAAGGTCTTTTTCACTATCATATAGATAAAAGCCCCTATAATAACAAGCGTAAATATAGAGAATATCCAGAACATTCCCTGAAACATTCCGAAAGCAATTCCCCTGTTTTCGACATAGACAAGCGAAAATACATTATTGATTACGGAAACGCTCCCCGCAGGTGCAATGTCTTTCAAGATAAAATATTTTATAACTTGGTCAATTCCCGCAAGAACTGCCGAACATATCAGAATTATCGTCAAAGTAACTGCCAAAATTATCACCTCATAAAAAGTGTTGAGAGTGGAGAGTGGAGAGTGAAGTTGACGTGACTGCCTCACTCTCCACTCTCCACTCTCCACTCTTCAAAAAGTTTTCAGCCTTTTTCATTTACAAAGTTGATTTTAAGACTGTCAAATTTATTTGACACTCCCGAAGAATTGAATACCACTTCATCTTCTGCAATTTCCTTTTTGCCGTCGCTTGTTTCAACGGTTATCTGCCTGCCCTCTTTTTTATGTATGGGAGCTTTTTCGGCATTTTCTTTCAGCTTTTCAATCACCGTTTCGGAAGTCACAGGCTTTTCTGTCGGGTAGTTTTCATTCATGCTTGCCTGATATTTTTTGCAGTCCTCGTCACAGGGAAGTTTTTCGACAAATTCCACCTGCTTTTTATACATTTCAAGCAAATTTGCTTTGAATTTCGAGGACTCGTCCTGCAAAACCGATATATAAACTTTCTGATCCTCTATGATTTTGTTGTTTTCCTCAACGCATTGTGCGGAACTCGAAAGGGCATCATCAAGAATCATTTTTGCCTTTTCGCTTGACGCGTAAAAATTGTTTTGAGCGGTCTTTTCGGACTCCTCAACGATTTTCTTTGACTTCTCGACAGCCTCGCTCATGATTTTTTCAGCCTTGGAAGATGCCTCTTTCATCAGATTTTTAGCAGCCATTTCAGCCGTTATAATGGCATTCTGTACACTGTCGGCTTTTTCCTCATGCACCTTTATCTGTTCTTCAAGCTCGGCTATCTTGCTTTCAAGGCTTTTCACCGTTTCCGTCACCTCGTCAACAAAGTTGTCAACGTCGGCACAAACATACCCTTTGATAAAAGAAAAGCGTGATACTTCCCTGAAACTGATATTTTCTATTTCACTCAACGTCAGCATATAAACAGTCCTTTCCGCACAGCATATTTATCAAACATCAAAAATATACATTATCGCTTTCCACTTCGTCCATCAGGTCGTCACCCGTGATGTCGATATGACTCGGCATGACAATATAAGTATCTTCGGCAACTCTGCTTATTTTTCCGTTGTGTGCGTATGCAACACCGCCCAAAAAGTCTATTATTCTCTTGGCAACATCTTTATTTGTCTGCTCCATGTTGAGAATAAGAGTATCTTTCTGGATAAACCTGTCAGCCATTGTGGTAATATCCTTGTCAAATGTTTCGGGCTTGAAAAGAACAAAATGAACTTTATTTTCCTCATTCTGTGCTTCCTGTGGAGCCTGCTCTGTATTTTCAGCCACTTCCTCACTTCCTTTCTGCTGGTCGTCATTATTATTTTCAGGCTCGGCTTCCGCTTCGCCCTCTTCTTCATCACTGCCGTCTATGTAGTGATCTTCGTAGTCATCAGCCATGTCTTCTTCTTCGGCTTTCATCATATTGCCGAATTTTTCCATCATCCAACCCATAACGCATTTTCCTCCAAAATCATTTTATTTGTCAAAGTCACCTGTAAATCCTCTGTCCAAACAGGCGTGAACCCACTCTCACCATGTTGGCACCCGAAAGTACAGCCTCCTCGTAATCGTCAGACATACCCATTGAAAGATAGTCCATACATACATTATCCGATTTTTTGCACGAAAAGTCAATAAATAATTGATACATTTCATCAAAAAATTTGCAGACTTCGATTTTTTCTTTACATATAGGCGGTACTGTCATCAATCCCCTTATTTTGATATTAGGCATTTCCGAGATTTTCCCTATCAGTTCATCAAGTTCTTCTTTCAGAACCCCCGATTTATTTTCCTCTCTGCCTATATTCACCTCTATCAGAATATTTGAAACTATCCCGTTTTTGACACTCTGCTTTGAAATTTCCGCAGCAAGCTTCCGGCTGTCAACGGATTGTATCATAGCAACTTTATCTATAATCTGCCTTACTTTATTTGTCTGCAAATGCCCGATAAACTGCAGTTCGCAGTTTTTAAGGTCATATTCCTCATATTTTGACAAAAGCTCCTGCACTTTATTTTCACCGATATGTTTCAATCCGAGAGAAACCGCATAATTTATCACAGCAGGCTCTACCGTTTTCGTTGCTGCAAGAAATGTAATTTCTTCGGGCTTTCTGCCCGACTTTTCCGCAGCCCTTGCAATATTCTCCTTTATCTCAAAATAATTTGCCCTGACATTGTCAAGAACTTCTCTGGATAATTTTTCCGTCATAAAGATTTGCTCCTTCCGTCACTATCTGGTCATATACTCTCAATACTTCCGTATCATCTGCGATATTTTCGTCTTTCACCGAAACATTGCTTATCACATAATCTTCTCCCGAATATATCGGCTCTATCTGCTTGAATGAAATTTCATTTCCTATTCTCACATACACTCCCGAGGTACTTTTTTCAACAGTCGTTTCGTTTCCGTCTTCATCAACGCTTGTATATTTCAGCGTTTTTTCGTGTACGGCTGTTTTTGGAACGTATATTCCCGTGAAATCGTCAAGCAGTATCGAAACATCTTCATTTCTCACATTCGACATCTGTTCATTCATATATGTTCCCTTCATCACTACAAGGGCATTTCCCGATTTATCGGGCTGATTGATACTTTCCATTTCCAGCAATATATTATCATTTGACACAACGGGAATATTCACTTTCAGATATGCCGCATTTTTTATTTTGATAGCGTCCTGACTGTTCACCTCAAACACGATATACCAATACACCTTGTCAATAATCTTTCCTATCACATTCTTTGAAACATCTTTTTTCTGTATTTTTCCCTCGTCCAACGCTCCCGGCATAAGTTCACTTAATTTTTTTATATCAAATGCCTGTTCATAGCCGTCTGTATGACTTGAAAAATACCCCGATACAGATGCATTGATCCCCTTGTTTTTCTGTATGGAATTATCCGATTTCTTTATCTCTTCTATCCTTGCCTTTACTTCATCTATTTTTTCCTGATAGCTTACGGATTTTTCCGTGATAAGCTGTCTTTCATTGATGGAGTAAAGCACATCAAGAATATTTTTGTCCGCTGTTTTGAGTGCCCCCTCCGCTACACTTATATTGGAACGGCAAAGAAATTCACTGATAGACTTATCTATCTCATCGGGTGTTTGCGTAAATGTGCCTATATTTTTTTCAAGCTGTTCAAGGGCGGCAAGATTTTTTTCAAGTTCATCAAGCTCCTGCTTTTTGCTTGACATATTCGCATTTTCAAAAATATCTGCAATATTCTCGTTTTTGGATACCTTGTCACCGTCCGAAACAGTGTATGAAATCACTCCGTTTTCCTTGTATTCAACATACTTTTCACTTCTTACAATATATGCATTCACATCTATCGAGTCATATACGGTCGTCTGCACTGCACTTACTGTCTTTACCTGCGTAAAGCCTGCCCTGCCGAATACATATCCCAGATAAACGATTATCAGCACCGTAACCAGTGCCGCTATCACCTTTTTGATTACCTGCTGTTTATCAAGACCTTTTTTCATTATTTTTCTCACTCTCCCCATGAAGTTAATTTTATCACCGTATCATCATTTTGTAAACCTAAATGCTAAAATTTTTTCCGCTTCCCCAAAAACATCTCCGCATTCATCTGCATATATCCATTTGATATATTCATCTTTCTT
>ONIF01000183.1:0-693 GCA_900317795.1 uncultured Eubacteriales bacterium
GAATTATGAATTATGCATTATGAATTGTATTGGGGAGTGGTTGATGTGTGCGGAATAGCAGGCTGGTTTGACAAGAAAATCAATTTCACGGATAAAGAGAAAATTATAAGTGATATGTCAAAGACACTTGCAAGGCGAGGTCCCGATGACAGCGGGGTTTATGTAAAACCGCCCGTGTGCCTTATTCATAGACGGCTTGCCGTCATAGACGTTGAAAACGGCAGACAGCCTATGACAAAAAGGCATAAAGACAAAATCTGTACGATAGCCTACAACGGAGAGTTATATAACACGGCTGAAATAAGAGAGGAATTGATTTCACACGGCTATGAATTTTCCACAAAAAGCGATACGGAAGTTGTTTTAAGTTCGTACATGGAATGGGGCGAAAAGTGTGTTGACAAACTCAACGGCATATTTGCCTTTGGAGTTTATGATGAAAATGAAAAAACATTGTTTCTTGCCCGTGACAGAATAGGTGTAAAACCGCTGTTTTTTTATGAGTATGAAAGCGGACTTCTTTTCGGCTCGGAGATAAAAACACTTCTTGCCAATCCGCTTGTAAAGCCTGTTTTAGATGAACAGGGATTGACGGAATTATTTTTCATGCTTCCGGGCAGAACTCTCGGACAAGGCATTTTTAAAGGCATAAAGGAAATTTTACCCGGAGAGTGTGCATTTTATGACGGTGAA
>ONIF01000183.1:704-5476 GCA_900317795.1 uncultured Eubacteriales bacterium
CAAGAAAGAGATATTTCACACTTAAAGCAAGGGAGCATACATCAGACGTTAAAAAAAGCATGACGGAAGTGAGGGAACTTCTGACAGACGCAGTTGAAAGACAGTTAATTTCAGATGTGCCGTTGTGTTGTTTTCTGTCGGGAGGACTTGATTCAAGTATCATTTCATATATAGCGTCGGAATACAATAAAAAGCATGGACTGCCCAAAATAGACACATATTCGGTTGACTACACGGACAATGCAAAATATTTTCAAAAAAGCCTGTTTCAGCCGACACCCGACAGCGAATTTATAGATATAATGGTAAACCACATCAATTCCAATCACCATAATGTTGTGATAGATAATAAAGATTTGTTTTATGCCCTTGAAAAAGCGGTTGACGCAAGGGATATTCCTGCAATGGCAGATGTTGACAGTTCACTTTTGCTGTTTTGCGGAAAGATAAAGGAAGATTTCACGGTAGGACTTTCGGGAGAATGTGCAGATGAATTGTTTGGCGGTTATCCTTGGTATTTTAACAAGGAGATATTGTTTGAGGAATGTTTTCCGTGGGCGAGGTCGCTGGATATAAGGCGTTCTGTTTTGAAAAAGGGCTTTTTGCCGAAAGGCGAGGAGTATGTGAAAGAAAAATATACGGATACCTGTAAAAATACGGATAAACTGCCGACAGATACAAAGCTTGAAGCACGAATGAGAGAGATGTTTTGCTTGAATTTTTATTGGTTTATGCAAAATCTGCTTGACAGGAAAGACAGGACAAGTATGTATAACGGACTTGAAGTGAGAGTACCGTTCTGTGATTACAGGATAGCGGAATATGCATATAATCTGCCGTGGGAGATAAAGGCATTGAATGGGCGTGAAAAGGGAATTGTGAGGGAAGCTTTCAAGGGATATTTGCCCGACAGTATCATTGACAGAAAGAAAAGCCCCTACCCGAAAACGCATAACCCGATATATTTCAAGCTTTGTGCAGACAGGGTGCAGGAGATACTTTCCGATAAGACATCTCCGTTAAGTGAAATTCTTGATAAAGACGGAGTGCAGGCGATAATTGACTATCCCGAGAAAATATCATCACCATGGTACGGGCAGTTGATGAAAGCACCGCAGATTTTGGCATATATCATACAGCTTGATTATTTTTTGAGAAAAAATAATGTTTCAATTTTGATGTGAGTACAATTTTTTGTACAGGAGATTGAATTTATCTTATATTTGACTTTATACGGCAAGGTGTGATATAATAGGCGGAGTTTGATTGATAAGGGGATATTGAGATGATATATAATAATATTCTGGAAGCGATGGGACACACACCTATGATAAGGCTGAATAAAATGGCAAAGCCCGGCAGTGCGGATATACTTGTCAAATTTGAGGGCTTGAATGTAGGCGGTTCTGTCAAGACAAGAACGGCTTATAACATGATACTGAATGCGGAAAAAGAGGGCAAAATAAAGCTTGATACTATCATAGTTGAGCCAACGAGCGGTAATCAAGGAATAGGGCTTGCGTTGGTAGGGGCTGTAAAGGGCTATGAAACGATAATAATAATGCCCGACTCCGTTAGTGAAGAAAGAAGAAAGTTAGTTGAGCATTACGGTGCAAAGGTGATTTTGATACATGATGACGGAGATATAGGAAAGTGCATACAGAAATGTCTTGACACGGCACTTGAAATGCAGAAGAATGATGAAAGAGTATTTGTGCCTCAGCAGTTTGAAAACGAGAATAACACCTATGCACATAAATATTACACGGCATTGGAGATACTCGAACAGACCGCCTGCAAAATAGACGGATTTTGTTCGGGCATAGGCACGGGCGGAACGATTACAGGCATAGGCGAAACGCTTAAAAAACAATATCCCGATATAGAGATATGGGCGGTAGAGCCTGAACACGCAGCTATACTTGCAGGCGGTACAGTTGGTACACATTTGCAAATGGGTATCGGTGACGGCATTATCCCGACGATTTTAAACAGGAATATATATAATCATATTCATATAGTGACAGATGAAGATGCGATAAAAACGGCTAAACAGTTGGCTGAATTAGAGGGTATCATGTGCGGCATATCAAGCGGCACGAATGTGGCAGCGGCTATCAAATTGGCTGAAAAGCTTGGAAAAGGCAAAACCGTTGTAACAATTTTGCCCGACACCGCAGAGAGATATTTCTCAACACCGCTTTTCAATTAGCAATGTGCAATGAGCAATGTGCAGTTGTCATTTAACTGCACGTTGTTCATTTTTTATAGTAAACGTCACTCAAAATTTCCTTTTGTCATTCTGAGGAACGAAGTGACGAAGAATCTTTCAAAGATTCCTCGCTTGGCTCGGAATGACATAGAGCAATTTATTTTGTCGTTTACTATAAAATTGAAAAAAACACTTGACAAATTTGTTTGTTTGTAATATAATACATTGACGTAGGGTTGAGAAAGTTGAATATGGTATTTCGGGATGTGGCTCAGTTTGGTAGAGCGTTGCGTTCGGGACGCAAAGGTCGCAGGTTCAAATCCTGTCATCCCGACTTTCTTTTTCGGGGTGTAGCGCAGTTGGTAGCGCGCCTGCTTTGGGAGCAGGATGTCGGGGGTTCAAGTCCCTTCACTCCGATTTTTTTGTTATCCAAAAATAGAAATGCGGGTGGTTTTTCTGAATTTTTTTGAACATTTGGATAAGGAGTTTGCCAAGTCCAAGGAGGCTTTTTTATACACGATAAAAAGGCTGCCTGAATCAAAAATAATAGTTGTCAATGTAGGTCTGAGCAGCCTCATGTATGATACGGGACTGTTTAACATAAGAAATTTGAGAAACTTTATTGCTGACATAGCAGAGCTTATCAATTCAGATTCCAAAAAACGTGTAGTTATTGTTGTTTCGGATTCTATAAGGAATACCAGACAACAATATTTTGCTTTACAGGGCTTAAAACGTGGCAGAAAAGATTTTGACTTGAAAAATTCCAAAGAGCATGAAAGCATGATGGAAACTCTCACAGCGGATTCAAGAGTGTATTCTGCATTGGTGTCGGTTGTGCATAGTGATATAGTGAATTTGTTTTATGACGGGTTTTTGAATTATAATCTTAAAACAATCGGTTTTTCAATTTCGTCAAGCGGTGCAGACGTTGCAGGCGAGCTGAAAAGGGTTTTGAAGTCAATAGAGAATGTTGCATTCAAGCAAATGGACGACAGCACCAAAATTGATGCGATAAAAGATATTATCCATTCAAGCAGGAATGTCACTCAGACAAAAGGCTTTAAAGTTGTGACGCAGAAAACTTCCGATACGATAAAAGGACTTTTCAAAGCATATCCGAGAACGATTCCTATTATCATGGAGGAAATGCCGCAGAACGCTCTTTCTGATGAGGACAGTTTTGCCGCAAAAATAGCTTGTGCAATCAATGCAGATGTCATGGTGTCGATTTCGAGAAAGGGTATGCTTTACACGGTTGACCCGCTTGAAAACGGAAAGGCATTGCCGTTTTACTGCTATGACACAAGCAGAACTGCACCTTTTTCGGAGTCCAGAAAAAAGGATCTTGCACAGAAACTTAATGCTGCAAAGGCTGTCAACTGTCACAGCAGACCTATTCCCATGCTTTTGACGGCTTATAATTTTCCTTACACCGTAAGCAATATGTTTTCAGATGAAAAGATAGATAATATATGTGTTCGTGGAGAACTGCCGTATTTTACGACTTTTATCAATACAAGTAAGATAATGCGTTTTTCAAGTGATATATCCATTCCGATAGAGAGAAGGCATATTGCAGGCACGATTGTTGTTGACAGAAAAGCTGCACAGGCTTTGAGGAATACAAGCAGTCTTTTATCAGTGGGAATATTGGCTGTAAACGGCAATTTTGAGAAGAAAACAACGGTTGCGATAGTTGATGAAAACGGTTCCGAGATAGGCAAGGGAGTTACTGATTTCAGCAGCAGAGAGCTTTTGCAGGCACTTGAAACACGTTCTTCCGTAACGGTAATCAACCGTACAAAAATGAGAATATATTGATATGGATATGAAAAGAATTGTTATAAAAATAGGCACATCATCACTTACATACAGTTCGGGACAGCTCAATTACAGGCATATCGAAAATATGACAAATGTGATATGTGACGTAAAAAACATGGGGCATGAAATCGTTTTGGTATCGTCGGGAGCGTCGGGTGTCGGCATGGGAAAGCTGGAACTGAATAAAAAGCCCGATGAATCCGCAAAAAGGCGTGCATTGGCGGCTTCGGGACAGAGTGGGCTTATGGCGATGTATGAAAATTTCTTTGGAAGATACCATTGTAAAGTGGCACAGGTTTTGCTGACAAAATCCGTTATGACCGATAAAGAGAAGGCGGAAAGTATCACACGTTCATTTGAGGAGATGTTCAATTATGGAGTATTGCCGATAGTGAATGAAAATGATGTGATAGCGTCAGATAATAAAAATTCGGGCGATATGTTCGGCGATAATGACACGCTTTCGGCAAGTGTGGCGGCATTCATAAAGGCAGATGTACTTGTGATATGGTCGGACATAGACGGACTTTATACAAAAAATCCCCGTTCCAATCCCGATGCGGAGTTTATACCCGTTGTGCATGGAGTGACGGAGGAGATATATAAAATGGCAGGGGGTGCAGGCAGTAAAGTCGGCACGGGCGGTATGCTGACGAAACTCAATGCCGCTGTAATTGCCAATAACGCAGGCGTTGACATGATAGTTGCGAACAGCAGCAAGCCTGAATTATTG
>ONIF01000268.1 GCA_900317795.1 uncultured Eubacteriales bacterium
TTGATATCCTCAACAGGCATTGTTTCAAATTCTTTTTGGAAATATCTGTTTTCCACTTATCATCACTCTTTCATTTAATTATTATAACCGAGTTCAAATGCCTTTTTGTTTATCTCTATAAAAGCAGGCTTTACGCACTTTTCAATAGCCGTTTCCCACTTTTCACGGGGAATGTCAAAATATTTTGCCAATCTGCCCATGAGAACGATATTACAAGCCTTTGCAGAACCTGCCTGAGATGCCAATGCAAGAGCGTCTATGTCATCTACATGAACACCTTTGGCCTTCATTTCATCAAGGATATTTGCAGGATATTCCGCATTTCCGATTATGACGGGCATAGGGTCTATCTGCTGAGTGTTTACGATAACAGTACCGCCCTTTTTCAAGTCCTTTATATATCTTGCAGCTTCTATCTTCTCAAAGCTGACGATAAAATCAGCCTCGCCCTCCTCTATAATAGGAGAATACACTTTATCACCGAATTTTACATAAGTGACAACAGAACCGCCACGCTGGCTCATTCCATGAACTTCGCTGACTTTTACGTCAAAGCCCTCATCAACGAGAAGTCTGCCGAGCAGTTTTGAAGCAAGCAGAGAACCCTGACCGCCTACACCGACTATCATAATATTTTTCGTTGCCATGATTATTTCTCCTCACTTTCAAAAGCGTCAAACGGACAAAGACTTGCACAAACTCCGCAGCCGATACACAATGTATTGTCAATAACAGCGTGTTTACCCCTGAAAGAGATTGACGGACAGCCGAACTTCATGCAGCGTTTACAGCCACGGCATTTATCGGGATTGATATACAGCGGCTTTTTCGGTTTCACATATTTCAGCAATACACAAGGTCTGCGTGAGATAATTACAGACGGCTCATTCTTTGCCAATTCCTCTTTCACAACTCTTTCACATTCTTCCAAATTATACGGGTCAACTACTCTTACGGAGTTTATTCCGACAGAATGGCAAAGGCTTTCCAAATCAACTTTACCTGCGGGGTCGCCCTTTATATTATAGCCTGTTGTGGGGTTCTGCTGATGTCCCGTCATGCCTGTAATGGAGTTGTCAAGAATGATTACAGTTGAATTTGACTGGTTATAGGCGATATTGACAAGACCTGTAATACCCGAATGCATGAAAGTAGAGTCACCTATTACACAAACAGTCTTATTTTCTGTTTCTTCACCGCCTGCTTTATTGTAACCGTGAAGTCCCGATACAGACGCACCCATGCACAATGTCATATCAAGTGCATTGAGAGGAGGCATTGAACCAAGTGTATAACAGCCTATATCGCCAAGAACCGTAATTTTATTCTTTGCAAGAACATAGTACATTCCCCTGTGCGGACAGCCCGAACACATCATAGGCGGTCTTACGGGAATAGCAGTATCAAGACAGACATTTTCTTTATCTTCCAAACCGAAAGCCTTTGCAATCGTCTTTTGTGAAAACTCTCCTATAATAGAGAATTTTTCTTTGCCGACAACTTCAACACCGATATTTTTGCAGAATGTTTCAATAATCGGGTCCAGTTCCTCTATTACATAAACCTTGCCAACTTTTGCAGCAAAATCCTTTATCAAATTAACAGGCAGAGGATTTATCATACCCAATTTGAGTACAGCCACTTTATCTCCAAAAACTTCCTTTACATATTGATATGAAGTAGATGAAGTGATGATACCAAAATCATATTCGCCTGTGCCGTTCTCAACTCTGTTAAGGGGAGATGTTTCAGCGTATTCTGTCAATTTAGCGGTTCTTTCTTCTACAAACGGGTGACGCTTGATAGCGTTTGCAGGTGCCATGATGTATTTCTGAGGATTTTTTACATACTCTTTTGTAACTTCTGTTCTTTCGCCTGTTTCCGTAATACTCTGTGAATGTGCCACACGAGTACACATCTTGATAAATACAGGTGTATCGAATGTTTCGGAAATCTCATAAGCGATTTTTGCAAAATCAAGAGCTTCCTGTGAATTTGACGGTTCAAGCATAGGCACTTTTGCGGCAATCGCATAGTGACGTGAATCCTGTTCATTCTGAGATGAGTGCATACCTGCGTCATCTGCAACGCATATTACCATACCTGCATTAACGCCTGTATATGACATGGTAA
Organism: uncultured Eubacteriales bacterium; assembly: GCA_900317795.1. Classification (GTDB taxonomy): domain Bacteria; phylum Bacillota; class Clostridia; order Oscillospirales; family Acutalibacteraceae; genus UBA1213. The sequence goes on from ONIF01000268.1 coordinate 2,134, forward strand.
ACAGCGGGTCAGCCGCTACATTCAAACCGACGTGTTTCATACAGCAGGCGGAACGCTTTCCTCTCAAAGACGCTCCGAAAGCCGTTTCCATCGCTACTTTTTCATTTGGTGCCCACTCACAGTAAGCGTCATTGAATTTGGCAAATTCCTCTGTTATTTCCGTACTCGGTGTACCGGGATAACTTGATATAACGGAACAGCCTGCTTCATAAAGACCTCTTGCAAGTGCGGCATTTCCTATCATCAATGCTTTCATTATATATACCACCTTTACTGATTTCTCAAATCAACAATTCTTTTTGCCTTACCTTGAAAACGCTCGATAGTTTTCGGTGCAACAAGCGTTACTTTCGTTCTCAATCCAAGAATGGACTGCATTTTTGCCTCAATGAATTTCTTCAAATCGCTCAATCTCTGATACTGTTCAAGCAGTTCAACATTTTCAAGCTCAACTTTTATTTCAAGACTATCTCTGTAATTCTCTCTTGTGATAATAAGCATATAGTGCGGTGCAATATCCTTTATGTTGATAAGAATATTTTCAATCTGTGTCGGGAATACATTAACACCCTTGATAATAAGCATATCATCGGTTCTGCCCATAGTTTTAGCCATTCTTGCATGAGTTCTTCCGCATGAACATGGCTCATAAGTAATTTTTGTTATATCTTTGGTTCTGTATCTCAAAACGGGCATTCCACGTCTTGTCAAAGTTGTGATAACAAGCTCACCAACTTCACCTTCACCAAGTCTTTTGCCTGTGTCGTGGTCGATAATTTCAGGTAAGAAGTGATCCTCTGCAAAGTGCATACCATCTCTTGCCTCACAGTCGCCCGATACACCCGGTCCGCCTAATTCTGTCATGCCGTAGTTATCTGATACACGGATATTGAAATTGCTTTCTATCTGTGAACGCATGGCAGGCGTGCAAGGTTCTGAACCAAGTATTCCCAATCTCAAAGAATAATCCGAAAGAGGATAACCTGCCTCTTTGACAGCCTCCGAAAGATACAATGCATAAGACGGTGTTGCAACAAGTCCTGTTACACCGTAGTCACGCATCATCATCAACTGCTTTTC
>ONIF01000139.1 GCA_900317795.1 uncultured Eubacteriales bacterium
AAGCATGGGGTCTGTATAGTTCTTTGAAGATTTGGAGAGTTTTTTACCGTCTTTTGCAAGGATAGTACCGTGAACGATACAGTTGGAGAAACACGGCTTGTCAAAGAGTGCCACGGAAAGAACATGGAGGTAATAGAACCAACAGCGGATTTGTCCCGTGTATTCAACGATAAAGTCACTTGGGAAGTGAGAGTCAAACCACTCTTTATTTTCAAAGGGATAGTGTTTCTGAGCGAAAGGCACTGAACCGCTTTCAAACCAGCAGTCGAGCACTTCGGGAACACGGATTTTAGTACCCGTACAGCCCTCGCAAGTGCAGGGGAATGTAATTTTATCCATGTACTGTCTGTGGAGGTTTTCAAGACGTACACCGCTGAATTTTTCGATTTCGTCAATACTGCCGAGAACAGTCCTGTCACCGCACTTGTCGCATTCCCAGATAGGAATGGGAGTTGACCAGTAACGATTACGGGAGATATTCCAGTCACGGGCATTTTCAAGCCACTTTCCGAAACGACCATGTTTGATTGTTTCGGGTACCCAGTTAATATCTTCATTGTATGCAATGAGTTTATCTTTAATTTTGCCGATGTTGAAGTACCACGCATTCATAGCCTTGTAGATAAGGGGACGTTTACATCTCCAACAATGCGGATAGTTATGTTCGATAGTACCGTCAGCAACGGCTTTGTTGTTGTCATAAAGGAAACGGATAACGGTGGGGTTCATTTCGATAACGTTCTTTTCACCGTTTTCATCATAGAAGTCGGTAACTTCTTTTGTAAATCTGCCCTTTTCGTCAACGGGATTGACAAGGGGAATATGATTATTTTTGCAGGTCCAGTAGTCATCTTCACCGAATGCGGGGGCGGTGTGAACAATGCCTACACCCTCATCAGAGCCTACATAATCGGCTGTAACAACTTTGAAAGCCGTGCCTTTGAGGTCTGCAAAGTAGGGGAACAGCGGTTCATATTCTCTGCCCACAAGGTCAGAGCCTTTGCATTCTTTGATAATAACGGGCTTTTCACCAAAGATTTTTGGATATTTGGGGAGGACATTTGTGCAGGCGATAAAGATTTCTTCACCTGCATCTACAAAGGAGTAGTCAAGATTTTCGCCTACCGCAAGACACAAGTTAGACGGAAGTGTCCAGGGAGTTGTAGTCCATGCAAGGAAATAAACGGTTTTGCCGTTGATAACTTCATCTGTCTTGAATTTGGCGATAATCCATCTGTCCTGACGGGGACGGGTAGAGTCGGATTCTCTCGTATCGGAGATAGAGAGAGAAGTTTCACAATGAGTGCAGTAAGGGGTTACACGGTAATCTCTGTAAATAAGCCCCTTGTCATAGCATTGTTTGAAAGCCCACATAACACTTTCCATAAAAGTGGGGTTCATTGTCTTGTAAGCACCGTCATAATCTACCCAGCGAGCCATCATTTCAACGTATTCTTTCCAGGCTTCATTGTTGCCCGAAACGATTTCATAGCACTTGTCATTGAATTTGTCAATACCGAGAGAGTTTTCAATGATATTCTTGTCATTGATGCCGAGTTGAACTTCTGCTTGATTTTCTATCGGCAGACCGTGACAGTCCCAGCCCCATACACGGGGAACTTTGTAGCCACGCATGGTCTGATAACGTGCAATCATGTCTTTGATAAAAGATACAAGGATAGTGCCGTGATGAGGTTTGCCTGTGGGGAACGGAGGTCCGTCATAAAAGACCTTTTCACCTTTAGCCTCTTTATCGACAGACTTTTCAAAGACCTTGTTTTCTTTCCAGAAATTAAGAACGTAATCCTGAATTTCCGAAATATTCGGTTTGCCTGCAAGCTGTTCGTATTTCATTCTTTCAATCACCCTTTTTTCTTAATTGTTGTGTAATACACCATTATCATTTTATAACTATGATGTTTTTTTGTCAAGAAAAAAGAGTACATTTAGTGATTAAATGTACTCTGAAATATTTATTTTTCGGTAATATTTTTATTTTCAAGGAAAATGTCAACGGCAGAAAGGAGTTCGTTGTATTTTTTGATAAGGAAATCAAGATATAATTTACCCGAGTCGGTGATGGTATAATAATTTCTTGTACGGTGGCTTTCGGTAGTTTCCTGAGAGAATTCAACAATATAGCCGTCTTTTTGGAGTTTGTAAAGCACGGGGTAAAGGAAATTCATTTTATAAGTGTGATTGCTTCTTTTTTCGAGTTCCTGGGAGAGCCTGTATGCATACATAGGTTTTTCGGAAAGCACTAAAAGGACTATCATGGGACTGACAGACCTTTTAAAATTTTCCTCAAAGGAGTTGAGTTTATTTTTGTCAGACGTTTTACTCATATCGGCAAACCACCCTTTTTAATTATCTTGGTTGTTATTATAGCAGGATTTTTAGTTTAATTCAATAAATATTATGTAAAAAAAGTATGAAATAAACATTGAAAAAATTTAAGAAAAAAGAAAACCCCTTTTTAAAAAGGGGAGTTTGTCAGAATAATCCGAAATCGAACATAGGAATGTAGGCGGAAACGGGAACGGCAACATATCCGCATATTATTCCGAATAAAGCACCCGAAATAACATCAGTCGGGTAATGCACCAGCAGATAAATTCTTGAAAATGCCATAAGGAATGCGAATATAAGTGTAGGGATAAAAAGCGGACTGCACATAAACAGCATTACAACGGACACGGCAAAGCATGAAGAAGAATGTCCCGAGGGGAAAGAGTAGTGAGGGGGGTTTTCAATGAGAAGATACTCTTCAAAGGATTTATTGCACGGGCGTACACGTCTGATAATGTGCTTCAGGGTTACTTCACCGCCCAGCCATGTAAAGCACAGGGCGATGAGAATAGTAAAGCCTGTAATTCTCAGCCCGTTAAAAAGGAGAAAGGCGAATGAAACGACAAACCATATATAGCCGTGGTTGCCGACAGTGGTTATAAGTATCATGATTTTATTCAGCAGAGAAGTTCGTTTATGAGTAAGCATGACAAGAATTTTTTCGTCCCAAGCCTGAATTTTTCCAAGCATATTTTATTCACCCTTTGAAGTTACAAAAATGTCATATTTATTATATCACAATGATTTGCTATTTTCAAATAATTTTGCATGGATATAGAAGAAAATTTTTGGTTTTGGTATAAAATATTTACAAAAAAATAAAATAATTCTCAAAAGTATATATTTTGGGATATAAAATATGTTAATATTTTATACATTAAGTGAGTGGAGGAAAAATTGTGAATAAACTTGGAAAGTATCTTGAAAGTGCATTTGAAAGTATGCAGATATTTTATCATAAAATAGAAAATCCGAAACAGTTGATATATAAAGTAGTTTTTCCCGAAAGCGGGATATTGTGCGGAACAGTCACTGTGATAATAGACGAGATGTTCAGTGCGGAGATAAGTGCATATATTGCAAGAGGCGTATCAAAAGAAAAGCGGATTTTGATACTTGAAGAAATCAACAGGGTGAATGACAAAAGTTGTTTTATCAGCGTAGGCATGGACGATAAAAATGATGTATATTCTTATCAGCAGTTTATTCTTGCAGGTGATGAGCACATCATGTGCAAGCAGATAATCACAAATTTGATAGTTTTTTATGATATGCACAAGAGAACGGCAGAAAAAATATATCGCCTTATCTCTTTATGAGATAAAGACGATATTTTTAACGTGAGTTCGATGTAACTGAAAAATATTCTGACAATTATGAAATTAAGTATGTCATTCCGAACGCAGTGAGGAATTTTCAAAAGATTCTTCGTCGCTGTCGCTCCTCAGAATGACAGTATAATCATTTTTCGTTTTCATCGAACTCACGTTTTTTACATATCAGAGTTCGCAGAATTTTCCCGCACCCAAAGCAACGCAGTCTAACGGTGTATCTGCCACTCTCACGGGGAGGGAGGTTTTATTGGAGATATAGAGGTCAATTCCGTCTAACAAAGCTCCACCGCCTGTTATGATAATGCCGTTGTCGAGAATGTCGGCAGAAAGTTCGGGAGGAGTGTTTTCAAGCACTCTTTTGACGCTTTCGGCTATGGCTTCAAGAGTTTTTGCGAGAGCTTCTCTTATATCGCTTGAGGAAATTTTGATTTCGCTCGAAAGCCCTTTTTCATTTCTGCCCGTGACGGTAAGGGAACTTTCTTTTTTGGAGGAGGGGTATGCACTGCCTATTTTGATTTTTATATCTTCGGCAGTACTCTGACCGATAGTAAGATGATATTTCTTTTTAACATATTCTTCAATAGCACTGTCAAAGGCATCACCGCCTGTTTTAACGGAGTCTGATACAACTATATCACCCGAGGAGATAACGGCTGTTTCGGAAGTGCCTCCGCCTATATCGAGTATCATAGTCCCGACGGTATTTTTTATATCAATACCTGCACCGAGGGCAGCCGCAAGGGGTTCTGCCAGAATGTAAGACTGCCTTGCAAAAAGTCCTTCAAGAACATCTTCGGCAGCATTTTTTTCAACCTCCGTACTGCACGACGGAACACATATAATCATTTTATGTCTTGAAAAAAGCGAGCGTTTAACGGATTTTTTGATAAATCCGCCAAGCATGGAAGTTGTGATAAAAACATTTGTGATAACACCGTTTTTAAGAGGTCTTATGACTTCGACATTTTCGGGAGTTCTGCCCGTCATATTTTTTGCGTCAATGCCGACAGCGATTACATCATAATTTTTACTGTCAGCGGCAACAACGGAAGGTTCTCTCAAAACAATTCCCTTGCCTTTTACATATATAACGGTGTTAGCCGTACCCAAATCTATTCCTATATCCAAAGTTTATCACTCCTTAAAGTTTGCCGCTTGAACCAAAGCCGCCCTCACCACGTTTGGTTTCATTAAGTTCATCAGCTTGAATGAAGTCTGCAAGAGCGACGGGCATAATCACCATTTGTGCAATTCTTTCATTTGGCTGTATAGTGTAAGGCTTATCGGACACGTTGCATAAGCCTACACATATTTCCCCTCTGTAATCGCTGTCAACCACGCCCACACTGTTGGAAAGAGTAATACCGTGCTTTACTCCCAGACCGCTCCTTGCAAAGAGAAATGCAGCCAAATCACTTTGAGGGAGTTCTATTGCAATCCCCGTAGGAATTTTTGCAAGTTCGGCAGGATTGATGGTAACAGGCTCATCTATGCAGGCATATAAATCCGCACCTGCGGAAAATTCGGTTGCCCTTTTCGGCATTACGGCATTTTCTCTCAATTTTTTAACTTTAACTGTCATAAAAAACATTCCTTTCAAAAATAAAAACCGCATTATTCTTTGATAATGCGGTTTTTTGCAGTGGAGGCGAGGGGAATTGAACCCCTGTCCAAAAAGCACTTACAGCGGTTTTCTACGAGCGTAGCCGATAATTTAAGATTCCCCCGTCACAGCGTCTGTCGGCAGACTCTGCGTTTCGGTAGCCTTTGAGTCATGACGGAAAGCAAGGCTCATTTCCGTTCACGTTCACCACTAATCGACGCTCCTGACAAGCCGTGGTACTCTCAGCAGGAACGCTCGCTAATTAAGCAGCGAGGGCAACAGTTTTATTGTTGTCGTTTAATT
>ONIF01000147.1 GCA_900317795.1 uncultured Eubacteriales bacterium
GTGCATTCTGGGGAGTTTTGGCAGGAGTTCTTGTTGACATTCTCTGAGGAGCAGACTGTTGAGGTGCAGGCTGATATGTCATGGGTGCGGTAGGAGTATCATCACCGAAATCAAAAGGTTTTACTTCACCGCAGCCGCAAGTGCCTACATAGTTCGGCATAACCTTACCGCAGTTCGGGCAAGTCCATACATCTGCACGCTGTTCAAGCGGAGTAACTTCAACATCAATCTTCTTTTTGCCAAATGCATTGGTTGTTTCTTTTATTTTTGAATGTTCGGTAGAAACAGGGTTTACCTGTGCATTCTGGGGAGTTTTAGGAGGGGTTGCAGAAGTTCTTTGAGGTGCAGCAGGCTGAACGGTTCTTGTGCGAGGTTTAGGCTGAGTTTTAGGAGTGGTCGGAGCTGAAACAGGAGTTGAAACAGGTGTGTCATTCAAAGGCATATTTGAAGCCGATGGCTGAGAGTATCCACCGAAGCTGTACGATGAAGAGTCGGGATTGAATTTCATTGGAGCAGCAGGGGGGACATAGCTGAAATCAATAGGTTCAAGAGGCTGAGCATAGTTTTTATCAGCCTGGTCGTTGAGGTCATTTTCAAATTTGGTTTTCTTACTTGCAGTTTGTCCTTGAGCCTTTATGAAAGAGAGGTCGGGAGCTTGATAAGTCTGAGAATCGGCAGTATTTTCATTAAGCTGTTCTTCTGTTTTGATTTGAGGGTTGTAGCCTTGAACAGACGGCTGAACATCTTGGAATTGCTGAGAGAAGTCCTCTGTAACAGAGTTTGTGTCAGTCTGTATATTCGGGAGAGAGGACTGAGCAGAGCCTGTATTTATTTCCACGCCAAAAGGATTGGCAGGAGTTTCCACTGTAATTTCGGGAGCTTTGGGAGTTTCCGAAACAACAGGAGTTTCAACCGCAATTTCGGGAGCCTTGGGAGTTTCCGAAACGACAGGAGTTTCAACTGCAATTTCGGGAGCAGTTGTAGCTTCAACGGGAATTTCCGTAGGCTCTGTTGCAGAAGCCATGGTGCTTTCAAAGAAATAATCCGCACAAGCACGGTCAACAGTCACCTGAGAGATAAATTCCTTGCACTTAACGTGTTCGGGGTGAGTTTGATAGTATTTGAGTGCAGAGGGATTTGTAAAGCTTGCATAAAGAACTACATCATAATCAGATGAGTTGTTGAAGTTATAGCCGACTTCAATGCTGATAAGTCCCTCGATTTTGCCGACAAGGGATTTGAGCATATCAATCATGCAGTCAATATTTTTTTGTTTTTCGGCATTGTCTTTAACCTTCCAAAAGACTATGTGTTTAACCATTGTAAAAAAGCCTCCTGTAAAATAAGATTTGTAAAAATAAACAATAAAGCATACCCTTACATTGTATTTATATTGATTTTAGCACATTTGAAAGTTATAATCAATAAAAAAGTCAAAAAAATTAAAAAAAAGTGTCCGACATGGCTCACCATGCGGACACGGAATATTTTAAATAAGAAAATCAGACTTCAACAGGAGTTTCCTGAGCGTTGCCATCTACAACATAGTAAGCCTTGTTGTTTTCGGGCTGATAGTAGATGTTAATGGTTTCAATGTTATCAGCTTTGCCGTTAGCCTTGCAAGCTTCCTTAACAGCTTCAATAAGGTCTTTTACAGCGACATTCTTGTCGAGGTATTCAACAACAACATTAACTTCCGGCTCTTTAGCTTTTGCAGGCTTTTTAACAGCAGTTTTCTTGGCAGCCTTAACTTCTTCTTTTACTTCTTCTTTAACTTCTGTGGTTTCAACTGCAACATCAGCAGCTTTCTTTGCTCTTGGCATGATAAAATCCCTCTTTCTGATAAAATATAGTAGATTGCTTATATACACGGGGCATTAAGATTTTTTTGCTTGCCCTATGGTTAGATTATAAACCCTTTTATGCAGTTTGTCAAATAAAAGATGTCAATTTATATAGCAAATAAACAAAAAACGGTTACTTATCCAAAACAAAGGAATTTTTTTCCAAAATATTGTTAATTATAACCATAGTAAAAGCGTGATAAACAGGGGAAAATATAATCAAGTAAAGCAAAAAGGGGGGAAAAATTGTGGGAAAGGATACAATGACGACATTAAAAAGTGTAGGAGCAGGACTTGTAGCAGGAATGATGTTTGGTTTTGTAAGTTCTGTAATGATGAATGACAGTCGCAAGAGCAAGAGAAAGGCTAATAAAGCGATAAACACTGTTGAAAGCATTCTTGAGGGAATGCAGGAAATATTTAAATAATGGGAAATCTCCTGCGGAACATTCAAAGTTTCCGTGGGAGATTTTTTTGAAAAAAGCGAAATAAGTTATATATTTTCGTCTTGAATTATGTAAGTGGTTATGTTATTATTTTGTTGATATATTGGAAATGATAGCGTGAGATACGATATTGAAAAATTTAATAAAAAAAATGCTGTGTGCAGTGGTGACGGTTTTGATTGTTTGGGAATTGCTTTCATGCTGTACATTTGTGGTGTTTTCATTCGGCAAGAGAAAATCTGAATATAAAGGAGAAATTATATGTTACAAATAAAAAATGTTTCCAAAAAGTACAAAACAGGTGAACTTGTTCAAATGGCACTTGATGATGTAAGCCTGAATTTGAGGGACAGCGAGTTTATTTCAATTTTAGGTCCAAGTGGTTCGGGAAAGACTACACTTTTAAATATAATAGGCGGTCTTGACAGATACGACAGCGGTGATTTGATAATAGACGGCATTTCGACAAAAAAGTATAACTCGAAGGCATGGGACAGTTACAGAAATCACTCCATAGGATTTGTGTTTCAAAGCTATAATCTTATCCCGCACCAGACGGTACTTTCAAATGTAGAGCTTGCTCTCACAATAAGCGGAATAAAGAAAAATAAAAGAAAGCAAATGGCTATTGACGCACTCAAAGAAGTAGGTCTTGAAGAACATTTGCATAAACGCCCCAATCAGCTTTCGGGAGGTCAGATGCAGAGAGTAGCTATTGCCCGTGCATTGGTGAATGACCCGAAAATCCTCCTTGCAGATGAGCCGACAGGTGCACTTGATACCGAAACGGGCATACAGGTAATGGAGATACTGAAAAAGGTTGCGGAAAAACGTCTTGTAGTGATGGTAACGCATAATCCCGAACTTGCCGAGCAGTACTCTACAAGAATAGTTCGCCTAAAAGACGGAAAAATCACAGGTGACAGCAATCCCTTTGAGGTGGAGGAAAAAGAAGAAAATAATGAAAAAGTAGTCACTTTCGGCAAGTCGAAAATGTCATTTTTGACCTCTCTTTTGCTCAGCTTCAACAATCTGAGAACGAAAAAGGCGAGAACTATTATCACATCTGTTGCAGGCTCGATAGGCATAATAGGCATTGCGTTGATACTTGCTTTGTCAAATGGCGTGAATGAATATATAAGTGTCGTACAGCGTGAAACAATGGAAAGCTATCCTATTATGATAGACGGTTCTACATACGATTACAGCGATTATTTTGACCATATAGACAATGCGGAAAGAGTTGAAACCGAACAGGTCAACGGCTCTATTACACCCGTTGTTGAAGACTATGACAGCGATTATTATTATACGCCTAAGGAGAAGAAGAATAATCTTTCAAAATTTTTGAAATTCTTGAATGCTCCCGAAAACAATCTTGATGAGTACATAGGCACAGGCTCGATAATACCCGTTTTTAACACGCATTTTTTCACTTATTCAACGGATAAAACAGGCAAGCTTATCAATACCGAAGGCACAGGAGATTTTAGGTATTCTTACTATTACGGAAATGACAGTTTTTCTGCACTTGCTCAGGGCAGGGATTCTGTTATAAGTAAAAAAAATATGGAATCGTATGAAGTTTTATATGGTTCTTGGCCTCAGGAGGAAGATGAATGTGTCATTATGACGGATTCGTCCGGAGGTATCTCAGCGGAGAACCTTGCAAAGCTGGGTTACTATACAAGTGAAGAACTTGAAGAAATGCTGAATAACAGGTCGATTGCAAAGGATAAAGCAATCAGTTATGAAGAAATGTGCAAAAAGGAATTTATTGTTTTGCCCAATGCATACAAGTATGAAAAAAACAGCAATGGCTATTTTGGTTTTATAGAGGACAGTTCGGAAAAAGTGACGGAAATTGTAGAAAAATACGGAATAAAGCTGAAAGTGACGGGAATTGTCAAACCCCTTCCCTCAAAAAGTACAAGTTCCATGCTTTTAGGTATGTATAACTCCTCATCACCTCTTGTGGGATACACATATAAATTGACCGATAAAATTATAAAGCTGTCGGAAACATCTCCTATTGTTGAAGCACAGTTTCAATCAGAGGATAAAAGCGTCATCAACGGAGTAATATTTGAGAACGGTGAAAACAAACATGAAGTTGCGGAAAGTATGCGTGTATGGGTGAAAGGCTGGGATAATGAACAAAAACTGGAGTATAAAGACTATATTTCATCACCTGTTACGTCTATCGTAGGCGGAAACAAAATGACAGATGAAGCATTTGTCAAGTTTTTTGATAAGTGGGTAGATTCTCAGTCAGATGAAGATGTAGTAACATGGGGAAAATTTTATTGTGCACTGTTTACTACCATGCAGGACACGCTTGAAAGTGTGGGTTACTGCAATGCAGATGAGCCGTCACAGCTTGTCATATATCCCGATACATTTGAGGGAAAGCAGGGGATAATGAAACTGCTTTCGGAATATAACAGTATATCCGACGAAAACGATAAAATAGAATATACCGATTATATAGAAGAACTTACAAAACAGATAGCCTCTATCATAGATACCGTTTCGGGAATACTGATTGCATTTGTAGCAGTATCTTTGGTGGTATCGTGTATCATGATAGGAATTATCACGCATATTTCCGTTTTGGAAAGAACCAAGGAAATAGGCATATTGAGAGCACTCGGTGCGTCAAGAGGAAACATTGCACAGGTATTCAATGCGGAAACATTTATTATCGGTGCATTGTCGGGTATTATAGGTATCATTGCAGCAATGCTGTTGTGCATACCTGCAAATGCGATTATCAATTCCATGGGGCTGACGGAGGGCATTGCAATCAATGCGTCTGTTCCTTTCATGCCTGCATTGATACTGGTAGGCATAAGCATTATTATAACAGTAATCGGTGGATTGATACCAGCGTCTGCGGCTTCCAGAAAAGACCCTGTTATTGCACTCAGAACAGAATAAAAAAGAGTGGAGTGCAAAGCAGAGAGTGGAGTGTGGAGAGTGGAGAGTGAAGTGTTTCTTCACCCTCCGCTTTTTTTATTGAGCGAAAAAAAGTGGAAAGTGAAATAACGCTTCACTCTCCACTTTCAACTCTCCACACTTTTTTAAAGTGCTTTTTTCATGGAACGTACATATTCGCCTACATAGTCAGCGGAATTTTTGCCGTATTTTTCGATTATCTTTAT
>ONIF01000132.1 GCA_900317795.1 uncultured Eubacteriales bacterium
AAACAGACTTGCGGAATTTTCACTTTTGTTTTTTCGTCCATTACTTAAATACTCCTTTCCATAATTGATATATCTTCCGAAACAATACAAATGCCTGTGTTTGTTCGAGTTGCTTTAAAGGCATTAAGTACGTTTTTAGACGAGATAACAGGAAAATACAGGTATTCCATATTTGACGGCATAGCATTCATAATTGTTTCAATGCACTTTAAATCTCCGTTTGATAACTCTGCATACTCTGTCAGATGATTATGTATTATCCCATAAAAAGAGATATTTTTATCTTGCCACTTTTCTATGCAGTCATTCAAAAACTCCACATCAGGTATATATGCACCAATATTTTCATTGCATAAACCTTTATCAAAAACAAACTCTGTTATTACACCGTCATAACCGCCCAAAATACCGCCATACTCTCTTTCAGAACTTTGAAAAACTTGATAAATTCTGTCACTAATTTTTATTGAAATATCCAATTTCTTTTAATAATTTTTCACAATTTGATAAACAAGTTTCTTTTGAAAGTGACATAAAAGAAATCATCGGAGTTGTATAATGAGATTTATTTAGTGTCTGCTTTTTTCTCCATAAAAGAGTAAAATCCCTGATAAACAGTAGAGTTTGAGAATAAAATATGGTATAATAAGTGCAAAGAAAAATGCAGAAACAGAGCAAAAAGCTTGCACTTGGAGGGAAAGCAAAAGTGTATAAATTTGACAGGGATCATCAATATAGCCTAAGTGACTTCAATCAGCCTCTGGGAATGGAAATGAACCCTGAAAACAGATGGGTAAAGAAGGCAGCCATGATACCGTGGGACGAAATAGAAGATCGCTATGCAGAACTGTTTCCAAGTAAAGTTGGAATGCCTGCAAAGCCGTTGCGGACTGCTTTGGGCTCTTTACTGATACAAAAAGAGTATGGCTATTCAGACCGTGAACTGGTTGAGCAGATCAAGGAAAACCCATACTATCAGTATTTCATCGGACTTCCCGGCTATGAATATAAAGCTCCCTTTGTGCCGTCACTGCTTGTTGAATTCCGCAAGCGTCTTGACGAAAATGTTTTAGCCGAGATCAATGAAATGATTGCTGCATATAACAATCCTGACGATTCGTCGGACGATGATTCAAATGGCGGCGGTAATTCTGCTGATAACACAAATACTGAAAATGATAACCAATTAGCTTGCGAACCTGAAAATGAGGGAACTTTGATTCTTGATGCAACCTGTGCACCGCAGAATATTGCCTATCCGCAGGACATCAATCTGCTGAACGAAGCAAGGGAAAACCTTGAGTCGATCATCGATCAGATATGTGATGAATACAATTTTTACAAACCCCGTATGTACCGTGAAAAAGCAAGGAAAGCGTATTTGGCTTTAGCAAAATGCAGAAAGAGAACCGGAAAAAGGATTCGTAAAGCAATCGGTCAGCAGCTCAGGTTTATCAGCCGTGATCTTGGTTATATTGATATGTTTGTCCTGTATAACGATGTTGTTCTGAATGACAAACAGAAGAAACGTTTATTTGTGCTCAAGGAACTTTACGAACAGCAGAAATATATGTATGACAACAAAACTCACAAAGTGAAAGACCGCATTGTCAGCATATCACAGCCGTACATTCGTCCTATCGTAAGAGGAAAGGCAAAAGCACCTGTGGAGTTCGGTGCAAAACTTGATATGAGTATTGATGAAAAGGGAATTGCACGTCTGGAAAAATTGTCATTTGATGCTTACAACGAAGAAGATGTTCTGGTTACGGCAATAGAAAACTACCGCAAAAGAACAGGACACTATCCGGAGAGAGTGCTTGTTGATCAGATTTACCGTAATCAGAAAAACAGAGCTTACTGCAAGAGCAGAAAGATCAGGATCTCCGGCAAGGCTTTGGGGAGACCCAAAAAGAATCCCACATTGGAAGAAAAGAAAATTGCACATCAGGATAACATGGATCGTATTGAAGTTGAGAGAGGGTTCAGTTTGGCAAAACGCTGCTTTGGCATGGGACTGATTACTACAAAGCTCGATATTACGACCAGGTCATCCATTGCACTTTCCATTCTCGCAATGAATCTCGGCAATCTGGCAAGAGCCTTTTTGCTTGCAGCTTTTTACCCGATATTCTTGTTGAGCCTTCAGAACAATGAACAATTCAAGTTGCTTGATTATTGAGCAGACACGAATTAAATGTGCAATTAGCAATGTGCAATGTGCAGTTGTGATTGCTGACATAAATAAAAAATTCGGCACACAGACTTGTAAAAAAAGTTTGTGTGCCTTTTTTGGTTGGCAGGTGCAGTCATTGCACATTGCACATTGCAAATTGCTCATTGATTAAGGGACTGTTTCAAGGGTATTTTTTTGGTAGTCAATGTAGAATTTCTTGCCGTCATATTCAAAAGTTTGACTTCTGCCTATCAGATAGTTTGTTTGTGTTTGAGTTTGGGGAGGTTCTGTTTTTTCAAAAGAGATACTGTTGTCATTGAAAGTAACGGAAAGTCCGTAAGTGGTATTGTCAATATACAGTCCACGTCTTTCGACAGAGAGGGTGGCAGTATTTTCATTCCAAATAATTTCTCTGACGAAATTGTCTGCATTGGTGGGGATATAGTCGAAAATATATTTTTTGGAATAGTAATTTCCTGTTTGAATGTCGGCAGATATTGCGACGATTTCGGAAGTGCCTAAATATCCTCTTGTTAGAGAAAATCCTGTTTGGTAATATGTTTGAGCGATAATTTTATAGGAAGTGCCGATTTTTTTAATATCATGTATTCGGGTTACGCTTAATGCATTTATTGTAATTTGGGATATATGCGAGAAATTGTCTGACATATCAAATGTATCAATTTTAGGCTTGTCGTAGTAGTCAAAAGAACTTTGTGTATGAAACATTATAATATCCTTGTCAATGTACATATCTTGAATATCACCGTAGAAAGCCCTTTTTTGAAGAATTTCCGTATTATTCAAGTCCATGACGGAAACGGCATTATAAAAAACTCTTTCGGGTTCACCGATAATAGTGATTTCATCATCTGTCCATTCAATTTCTTTTTCGTCAAGAGTGGCAGAGGGTTTGTAATCGTCGGGATTTGACTTTGAAGAAAATCCGCAGGCACACATACCGTCAGAGGTGAAAATATATAACTTGTCATCGGATATAAAAGCGGTGTCAAAAGCTCCGTTTTGAATATATCGGTGTTCAAGTACGGGATTTTCGGGATTGTCGAGGGAATATATATTGACAGCGGTTTGAGAATTTCCACCGGCAAGTATGAGTTTATTCTGATATACAAAAATAGTCGGGTAGTCGTGAAAGGGTTCTAACTCAACGGTATTAACAAGTTTGCCTTCTTTGAGGTTGAAAATCTGTAAAAATTCATAGTAAGTTCTGTTGCCGTCGTGTCTGCCGAAACGGTAGCGGTATTCATTGTACATAACGCTTCCCGTATCAACACCCGAAACGTTAGCGGAGAGGGATTTTGTACCCATCAGTTCATTTTCGTGATTTTCATTTTCGCCGAGATATGCAAGCAGTTCATTAAGGGAGCTGTATTTGGAGAAATTTTCACCGGTGGAAATATTGATGTTGGTATAGTTTGTATGGATAAGTAAGGAAATACCGCCCACTGCAAGAATAATTGCCGCTGCCTTGAAAAATTTTCGTGTTTTTTTCTTTTTGACGGGCATATTGGCGGCTTGTATGTATTTTTCATCAGCAAGTTCCAATTTTTCAAGCAAGTCTTTTCCTCTCATAAGTCATAGCCCTCCTTTATCAAAAATTCTTTCATTTGGTTTCGTATGCGGAATAAAGTAGTTTTCACCTTGCTTTCCGAAACAGAAAAGCGTTTAGAAATGTCTTTCACGGTGTCCATGTAGAAGTAACGCCTTAAAAAGATATTTCTTTTCTGTTCATTGAGAGAGCCGAGAAATGCATTGACAGCGTTTTTGAGAGTGATTTCATCAATTTTGTCGTTAATATCGTCATTTGGCGAGGGAATGCACTGTTCCAGTTCGTCACCGAGTTCGGCTATGAAAGCAGTTCTTTTGAGTGCATTCTGTTCTTTGCACCTGTTAAGAGAGATGTGGCGGATAATTCTTGCAAGGAATGCAAAAAGATAATTTTTAGGTTCATGCGGTGGAATGGAGTTCCATGCCTGTAAGTAAGTGTCGTTTTCGCATTCTTCGGCAGTTGAGATGTTCTGTACAATGTTCATAGAAACGGATTTTAATTGAGAGCCGTATTTTTGAGAAGTTTCATTGATGGCGGTTTCATCTCTTTGCAGATACAATTCTACAATTTGTTCATCATTCATACATCAAAACCTCCTTTCACTTATATAAGCAGATTTTTGGTATGTTAGGTTACATTATTTTATCATATTTTTTGAAAATAAAAAATATTTTCTGATTGATATTGAAATTTTTCGGGATATGTTTATAATTAGGTTGTAAGGAGGAATTTGGAAATGAAATATTTAAAGCAGTTCTGTATCATAATAGCAATATCGTTTGTCGGGGAGATACTTAATAAAATAGTGCCTTTGCCGATACCTGCAAGCATTTACGGGATAGTGATATTATTCACGCTTTTATGCACGAAAGTTATAAAAGTGAGTGATGTGAAAGAGGTAAGCAAATTTCTGATAGAGATAATGCCGATAATGTTTGTACCGCCTGCGGCAGGCTTGCTTGAAACGTGGGGAATTGTGCAGACAGGCTTGTGGCAGTATCTTTTGCTGACAGTTGTTTCAACGGTAGTTGTAATGGTTGTATCGGGACTTGTTACACAGCTTGTCATAAAGTCGGGCAGAAAGAGAGAAAATAAAGATGAGTGAATTTTTTCAGAGTTCTGTATTTTTCGGAACGATACTTACATTTTTAGCTTACGGAGTGGGATTGTTTTTCAAAAAGAAATTGAAATTGGCTGTATTCAATCCGATATTGATAGCAATAGTAATTGTAATAGGAGTGCTTTTGGGATTTGGCGTGGATTACCCGACATATTCACAGGGGGCGAAATTTATCAGCAGTATGATTACACCTGCTACAATATGTTTAGCCGTACCGCTTTATGAAAGGCTGAGTGTTTTGAAGAAGAACTATAAAGCGATAATTGCAGGCATACTGTCGGGAGTGGTGACAAGTTTATTAAATGTATGGCTGTTTGCATTGATGTTTGGCTTCACTCATGCGGAGTATGTGACATTTTTGCCGAAGTCCATTACAACAGCGATAGGAATGGGACTTTCCGAAGAATTGGGCGGATATGGTGCAATAACGGCGGCGGTTATTATCATAACGGGCATACTTGGAAACATGATTGCGGAATTTGTGTGTAAGATATGCAGGATAACAGAACCCGTTGCAAAGGGAATTGCAATAGGTACATCATCTCATGCCATGGGAACGGCAAGGGCTATGGAAATGGGTGAAACAGAGGGGGCTGTCAGCAGTCTTTCAATAGTGGTTGCAGGCTTGCTTACAGTAGCAGGTGCAGGGGCGTTTGCACAGTTTATATAAATCGTTGACAATATTTCGATAAAATTCTATAATAAAGAGAGTGGAAGATAATGACAGTATCGCTTTGCATAATTGCGAGAAATGAGGAGAAAGTGATAGGCGGACTCTTGGAACAGGTCAAAAATCAGACTTATCCAAAAGATAAAACGGAGATAGTATTAGTTGACAGCGGTTCGACTGACGGCACAAAGGGCATATTTGAAAAATTTGCAGAGGAAAATAAAAGTGAAAAATCGCAATGGGTGATGTGATAATAAGAGTAGATGCTCATGCGGAAATACCCGAAAATTTCATTGAAAAGAATGTTGAGCTGATAGAGAGCGGAGAATATGTATGCGGAGGTGCAAGACCGAGTAAAATAGACGAGCCTACGGCTTTTAAAGAAATGCTGTTTCTGGCAGAGAGTTCCATGTTTGGAAGTTCGATAGCAGGTTACAGGAGAAAAAGTGAGGGAAAGAAATATGTCAATTCACTTTTTCACGGAGCTTACAGGAGAGAAGTTTTTGCAAAAGTCGGGGGATTTAACAAGGACTTGGGCAGGACTGAGGACAATGAAATGCATTACAGGATAAGACAGGCAGGTTATAAAATATGTCAAAGTGACGAGATAATTTCCTATCAGCATATCAGAAATACGCTGGGTGGAATGATAAAACAGAAATTCGGCAACGGAAAGTGGATAGGCTTGACGCTGGGAGTATGCTATCAGTGTTTGTCATCATTTCACTTTGTACCGTTTTTATTCGTGCTTACACTTATATGCAGTGGTGCGGTAGCGGTTGCAGGCGATATGTTCGGATTTGCCGTAATGCAGTTGCCGTTTATAGCTATCATTTCAGCGTATGCCCTTGCAGATTTGATTATGACGGCAGTTGCGATTATAACCGCAAAGAAAAAACATATCATACAAATATTATTGCCGATAGTATTTTTCATACTGCATATATCGTATGGAGTGGGAACGTTTGTGGGATTGATAATCATGCCGTTCTGGAAGATGACGCTTGGAAAATCCGCAAAGAGTGAAATAGAAGAAGTAAAGAGATGTGTTATTGAAAACACGAAAATTAAGGGGGAGCAAGATGGAACAGCAGATAATGATAACAGGTGATGACGAAAAAGGCTTTTGGGGGAAGATATGGGATTATTTGGCACAGATTGCCAGAGAGCACAGGGGCTTTGGCAAACAAATATTCATGCTTGCCAAAAATGACTTGATAAAGACATATAAAGGTGCAGTTATAGGACCGTTCTGGGCGATAATGAAACCACTGTTTCAGTTGTTTGTGTATTGGTTTGCATTCACAATAGGCATGAACGGGGGACCAAGAGGGGATATATATGATAAAATACCGTTTTTTGTATTTGTCATGGCAGGATTTTTGCCGTGGTGTTTTATGAGTGACTGCGTGTCGAGGGGTTCAAAATGTATCAGGGATAACCGGCAGTTTGTCAATAAAATATCGTTTCCCGTGTCTGCGATAACGACTTATACAACCATTTCAAAGTTCTATATACACATATTTTTATTTGTTGCAGCATATATATATATGCTGATAGCAGGTATGTTTCCGACTGAAAACGGCTGGACATTTGCACCGAATGTGTATCACCTGCAAATATTGGGCTATGCGGTAGCGATGTTTGTATTTTATTGGGCATTAACATGGTCGCTTGCCCCTATGAGTGCATTCAGCAAGGATTTTGAAAGCTTTATTGCAACTATCATGTCAGGCTTGTTCTGGGTATCGGGCGTATGTTTCGATTCCTACCATATAAAGAACGACATTATCAGAAAAATACTTATATTCAATCCGATGACATACTTTTGTAACGGTTATCGAAAGGCACTCATATATAATCAGTGGTATTTTGAGGGATATTACCACCCCGAATATGAAAATTTAATATTTGCGGTTGAGTTTGCATTGGTGCTGATACTGGGAATTGTCAATTACAATCGTTTAAGAAAACGCCTGCCCGATGTTCTGTAATGAGAGCGAAGTTGTTTATGTGACATCTTTGATTTGACGGAGAGAATTTTTTATGAAAGAAAGTTTTTTTCAGAAATTGCAGAGAGTGAAAATAGGGGATATAGGGCATATATTTTTGTTTTTAATGGCATTGCCGATTTCGCTTGTATGCAGGCTTTTCAGAAAAGATTTATGGCTTGTATGCGACAATAAAAACGAGGCAAGGGATAACGGCTATTGGTTTTACAAATATGTGCGTGAAAAATATCCCGAACAGGATATAGTATATGCGATAAATAGGAAGTCAAGGGATTTTGCCCGTGTGAAAGACTTGGGCAAGACTGTCAATTACGGCAGTTTAAGGCATTGGATATTGTATTTGACGGCAAGTAAGAATATCAGTTCGCAAAAGGGCGGAAAACCTAATGCAGCGGTATGTTATTTTCTGGAAGTCAATAAAATTTTGAAAAATACACGGGTATTTTTGCAGCATGGAATTATAAAAGATGATATGGAATGGCTGTATTACGAGAATACCATGATGAAAATGTTTGTATGCAGTACATACAGGGAATGGAAATTTGTGTCCGAAACGTATCACTATCCGAGTGGATATGTAAAAGAGTTGGGATTGTGCCGATTTGACGGCTTGCATGAATTTGAAGTGAAGCCTAAACAAGTCTTGTTAATGCCGACATGGCGGAGTTGGATAGCAACTCCTACAAGTGCGTCTTATGAAATAGAAGATGTTTCAAAGTTTGAAAATACGGAGTATTTTAAAGCATGGAGTGAATTTTTACAGAGTGAGAGATTGGCTGAAATTCTTGAAAAGAACGATTTAAAAATGATATTTTATCCTCACAGGGATATGCAGATGTTTTTGGATAAGTTTCAGATAAAAAGTGACAGAATAATCACGGCAAAATTTCCCGAATATGACGTGCAGACGCTTTTGAAAGAGAGTGCCTATTTAATAACCGACTTTTCGAGTATCGCAATGGATTTTGCTTATATGAAGAAAAGACTGATGTATTATCAGTTTGATTATGAAGATTTTAGGAAAGGTCAGTATGGAGAGGGCTATTTCAGTTATGAAAAAGACGGTTTCGGAAAGGTCTGTTATGACTTGGAAACGGCTTTGAATGAAATCGAAAAGGCTGTTGAGGAAAATTTTGAAAATGAGAGTGTATATTTAAAAAGGCATGATGAATTTTTTGATTTGTATGATACAAATAATTGTGAAAGGAATTATCGTGCAATAAAGGAGTTGAAATGAATGGCGAATGAAAAAATAGATTTTGTCATAGCGTGGGTTGACGGAAATGATAAAGAGTGGCTTGCGGAAAAGGCGAGATATTCACCGTCAACAATGGCAGACAGTGCAACTCCCGTAAGATTTCGTGATTGGGATAATTTGCAGTACTGGTTCAGGGGAGTGGAAAAATATGCCCCTTGGGTAAATAAAATTCATTTTATCACATGGGGACATCTTCCGAAATGGCTTGATACAAGCAACCCTAAATTGCATATAGTCAATCACAAAGACTATATCCCCGAAAAATATCTTCCTACATTCAGTTCTCATGCAATAGAATTGAATATGCACAGGATAGAGGGCTTGTCGGAACATTTTGTATATTTCAATGACGATATGTTTATTACGAGAGAAGTCAGTGAAACGGACTTTTTTAAAAACGGCAAGCCATGCGATACCTTTGGTTTGAATTGCATTTATTTCGGTCACGACAGTGCAGGACATTTTAACGGCTCGAATATGGAGATTATCAACACGGAGTTTAAAGACCAAAAAAAAGCCATTATGAAACGTGATTTTGCAAAGTGGTTCAGCATGAAAAACGGCATGAGAAAAGTTGTGAAAACCATGTTTTTAACGGCATGGGAGTGGTTTCCCGGATTTCATTATGACCATTTGCCGTCGGGGTTCTGCAAGTCAACGCTTGAAGAAGTCTGGGAGAAATATCCCGAAATTCTTGATAAAACGTGCATGGACAAATTCAGAAAAGAATATCATGTCAATCAGTGGTTGTTTAAATATTGGCAGTTCTGCAAGGGAAATTATGAAGTGCGTTCCGATAAGTTTGGGGAGTGTTTTCACATAGAGGAGAAAAATTTCAATGATTTGTGCAACGCCCTTGTTAATCAAAAATATAAAATGGTGTGCATTAACGATACACCGAGAACGATATATTTTGAAGAAAAAAAGCAGAAAGTCAATGAATGCTTTGAGAAGATATTGCACGAAAAATCGAGGTTTGAAAAATAACTGCA
>ONIF01000292.1 GCA_900317795.1 uncultured Eubacteriales bacterium
ATCTTGCTTTAAGTATTGCAAGTATTATTTTTCCTGCTGTGATACCGGTGATAAATTGTTTTTCATATTCATGGATAACCATTGCTGTAACTGTCATATCGGTTATTACCTCTGTTGTAACATCATTGTTGTCATTGCTGAAACTTCACGAAAAATGGATTAGCTACCGTGAAGTGGCAGAAGCTTTACAATCAGAGTTGACCTTATATGCTGAAAATTGCGGAGAATATGGTAAAGCAAAGAGTGAACAGGAAAAAAATCAATACTTTGCTGAACGTATAGAAAGCCTCATGGGAGATGAACACATAAAATGGCAAAATATTGTGAGTAAGAAAGAAAATAATCCCTCTCCATAAACGAAAGGCTGATTTTGCGTTTGGTCTTTTGCGTCGTGGGGTGGTTGCTAGTCATAAAGTCTATTAAGCAGTGCCTGCAAAGTTCCCTCTTTTGCGGCAGGCAAAGTATCGGCTTGTCTGAAATTATGCCTGAAAGTGTCCGTTTCATCGGCAAAGCCGAGAATGAAATTTATGGCAATTTTGTATATTATCTCTGTCGGTGCAAGTCCGTAAACCTGTTTTTCAAAGATATGTTTCAGTCTTTCTTCCGTATTGGGATATTTTTCTTTCATGCCGTCACTATTATAAAGCCTTTTCACAATTTCAGCTATGTAAAGTCTCGATTTCATGTAAAGGTCGATAAAAGTCTTGTCGGGATCGTCAAAACAGTTCGGATTTTCTTCTTCAAGCATAGCAACCATCTTTTTCACTATCTTTTTGGGAGTAAAAATTTGATTGGTCTTTTGCGGTGGGATATAGTCAAAAATATCTTCTTCGTTGCTTTCGTCAAAATAGTTGGCAAGTTTTTGTTTCAAGTGGATAAATTCTTTCACCGAGTCATCGAATACAACAGGTTCAAAGAGGTGTCCGTTAAAGAATTTTATTTCTCCTGTTGCAGTATCGGTATATTCTCCGCCATCTCTCAAAAAGCGGAATTGTTCAAGCGTTATGCTTGTGACTTCCAGAAAGACCTTATCGGGAATGATTGTATCGAAATTTGCCAACGTGACATTTTCATCACCGTAAGCCATCAAAAATGACGGAATTGTCCTTGAAAAGCCTCTCAAATGGTCTTTGATAGTATCTTCGGCAGTCTTTTTTTCATTTTCGGCTTTTGCCGTTTCAATGTGTTCAACGGTCTTTTCTTCCGATTGCTCGACAAATTTTTGCATTTCTTCGTTGAATTTCTTTGTCATCTGTTCAACAGCCTGCTGTCTTTTTGCGTCATATTCCCTGTTGATTTCTTCGGCGGTCTTGTCGCTGAGAGGATTTTCAAGAGCCGTTTTTCTTTCTTCTTCTCGCTGCTTTTCCTCAATGGCGAAATTACCCATAAGGTCAGTAACGGTTTTTTCGGCATTTTTAGTGAGTTCTTTTTCAATTTTCTTGACTTGTGAGCCTTTTATTTCATCACCGTAATGTTTTTTGGTTTCGTCAATAATCGGTGCTACTACCTGTCCGATAAGGGTATCTGTGAGAGTTTTTGTGATTTGCGGTATATAGTCCTCTTTTTTGCCTGTTTGAGCCTGTTCAACGGTATTTTCAATCTGCTGTTCAACACTTTCGGGGATTGTTCCGTAAATTTTATCGCCGAAAATGCCTTTTGAAATTCCGATCACAGTTTCCTGCGGAATGTCTATTTCTCCGTCATCATCAACAGGTATTTCGCTCAAATCGTCTTGGGATAATTTATTGGGTGAACTTTCCGTAACTGTCGGGAGTTTTTCAAGTATATCAAGTATTTCCTGCGGTGCATGGAATACGTTTGAAATGTTCTGAAACAGGAAATTACTCATAAATCCTCGTCTGACAACCTCTTTTGAACGTATCTTTCGGGGAATTGACAATACTTTCTCCGCATCAAGTTCGATCATTTCTCCGTTGTCATCTTCACCGATAACGGGAAAGAAATTCAACAGTTCTGTTATGTGTTCTCTGCGTTTTTGTGTATCGCCTTTACCGCCTGATGTGTCTTTTGACAAGTCATTTGCAAATTCTTCAAAAATTGTCAGTGTCCTTGCAGGATCAAAGTCAAATACATAAGCGTTCTCTTTGCGGTAGAATTGCCCGTTTTTATAGTATTTATGCGGATTTTGTGAACGGAATGCCGCCTGCATATAGAGTGCAGGACTTGAAACATTACTCAGCATAAGAACGCCAGACCATTCGGGAATGGTTACGCCTGTTGTAAGCTGTCCAACGGATAATGTGATTGTCTTTTCATTTTCGGAAATGGCTTTCACAACTCTGTCATAGGATTTTTTGGTATCGTCAAAGCTGATATTGCCAACGGCAGGAATTATCTTATATTCACTGAAAACAGCGTGTTTTTCCAGTTTCTTTTGAAGTGCCAGAGCACTGTCAACCCTGTTCAAAAGCCAGAAAGTATGTTTCAATTCATCTCTCAATTCGGGAGTGGAAAACGGATATTTTGTCTGAGTGGTGAGAGCGTCAAGAAATTTGTCAATTTCCTTGTCGTGAATGAATTTACCGTTGTTTGTGGCGAAAAACTCGTTTAAATCAAATGCAAATTCTTCTGTATCGCCGTCAATTTCAATGCCCTGCTTGATTTCATCAAGGATCATTTCCGACATCTGATAGGTGTACAAATTCAGCTTGGGGAGAGATATATAGGGATTTTCAAGGGACTGATTTTCAATCAGTTCTCTTTTTTTGCGTTGTTCGTCTGCATAAGTCCAGTTAAAAATGGCATTTTCGGGGAATTTCTCATTTGCAAGAGCCTTGAAAGGCGTACCCGACAAATGAAGTGTGAAATTTCTTGAAATTCTGTTAAAGGCGATGTCTGTTTTTTGGGTGTCGATAGCCTCGTGAGCCTCGTCTATAACAAGAATATCCCAGTTAGTTCGGCTGATATGCTTTAATTTGGAGTAATCTCCGCAGTTAGTTCGGCTGATATGCTTTAATTTCGAGTAATCTCCGCCGAAATCGATTGCACCTTTGAGGTCTTGCAGGCTGACAAAGTTAATCATACCCATTTGTACGGCTGAGGGGTCTTTCTGACGGGATTTCAAGTCATCTTCATATTTTTCATAGCTGAGTACTCCGTCACGGTCTTTTACACCGTCAACATTACTCACGAAAAAATATCCCGACTGCCTGTTAATGAATTTGATATAGTCATCATACCAAGAGTTAGCAATAGCAGGGCGATTTGTGACAATCAGCACTCTTTTGGCGTTCATCTGCTTGATAAGGTCATAAGTGGCAAGTGTTTTTCCGAAACGTGGCTTTGCATTCCAGAGAAATTCACCGTTTTTGTGATTTTTGAAATAGTCCAAAGTCATATTGACAGCGTTTTGCTGTTCATCTCTGAGAGTGTAGGGGAAAATTTCACCGTCAAAGAAGTGCATATCACGCTTGCTTTTAAAGTCATAAAATTTATATCTTGCGTCATCGGGGGCAATTTTCAGCCATTCGGTAAATTTTTTGGTGTCCTTGTCAATGCCCTGTTCAAAGCCTTTTTTGCGTAAATAAGCCTGAAAATCCTTGTCTGTAAAGATTTTGCCCGAACCGTCGTCAAAAATAGCTGTCCCGTACCATTCGAGATGATAGAGAACATCAGCAGTTCTTGTCTGCTGTCTGATACGGGTATGAACGTCCTGTTCGGTGTAGCCGATTTTGAGCCAGCCGTTGTGTCTTGCGATTTCGGGGGTAGTGTAGGCATAAATCTTAGGCAAAAAGTCCCCAAAAGTCCTGATATTTGGTGCTTTCAATTAGTTCATCTCCTTAACCTTTGTTTCGATAAAGTCAATTTCCTGTTGTGTCAGCCCGTATTTTTGATAAAGCTGTCTGTCAATATCAGCCACGCTTTTTGTCCAGTCAATGTCACTTTGGGCGGTGAAGTCCTGCAAGGGGACATATTTCCACTTATCAGGCGGATTATCCTGTGTTACTTTCAAAATTCCTAACATACACCTTGCAAACTTTGATTTTACGTATTTTAAGCAATTATTAGCCGTTTCTTCTGTGTCAAATGCACC
>ONIF01000121.1 GCA_900317795.1 uncultured Eubacteriales bacterium
CACACACTTTGGTTATACTTGGGCTTATATTGCTATCTTTGCACCATGGAACACCAAGCTGATTGCCTCCTGTATTGGGGGCAGTGCCTGCAACGTAGAGTGTGCCGTTGTCAACTTTCCAGTAGCAAGTTACCGTTGCGGAATTGCCGTCTGCGTCAGTACCTGTACCTGTCCATGCGGTGTAGCCCTCGTATGCCGCATTTGCGGTGATGTTTGTGCCGACAATATCGGCAACGGGTGTCATAACTGCCGTGCCTGCCGTGAGTGTGACTGCAAGTGCCGTACACAACGCACGTGACAGCCATTTCTTTTTACTTGTTTTCATTGAAAAGTCCTCCTTAAAAATTAAGATTGATTGATAACGTTCTTTGTTTATTTGGTTCTGCCCACTAACCGCATATTTGTTTGTGAAAAATACCGGACATCGACTGATACAGCCGAACAAATAAAACAATACGGTCAATATTATCTTCGCATAATTTTTTTCTGTTTTCAAGGGGGTGTTCCAGATTGTCAACAAAACTTCAAAAAGTATCGAGAATTTTCTTATTCCCACTTTATTCATCGTCGTTTTGCACAAAAAATGTTTCTTCCACACTTTTGTAACCTCAAAACAAAACTGACACCGATGGATATCGATGTCAGCTCTGTTTTCTAAAATTTCATATTTTGCCTTACGAAATTTTTTAGCAATATTATTTTCCCATACTCTCTTTCTTTTTTCAAGGGGGTGTTCCGGACTGTCAACAAAGTATCGCTTTTTTGTTGATTTTGTCGGTTTTAGGGGATATTACACTGTCGGAATTGTTACTTTTACCAATGTGCCTCCGCCCTCACGCTGTGAAATTTCCAATTTGCCCCTGCACATCAGTTCAAGCCTTTCACGGATATTATTCAAGGCGATATGCGGTTTATTGTCATTGACAGGATTAAAGCCCGGACCGTCGTCCTCTACGATAATTTCACTTGCCGTATCTGTGTTTCGGGTGATGACGGAGATGTGAACAGGCTCACCGCTCGATTTCATGCCGTGCTTGACGGCATTTTCTACGATAGGCTGCAATGTCAGCGGAGGTACACGGAACATGGTGTGCGGTGTATCAAAGCTGACAAAAAGACTGTCCTCAAACTGTGCCTGCTCAACGGCAAGATATGCCCGTGTATGTTCCAATTCTGCCGAAAAAGGAATGGTGTCCTCGCTTGCAATGGCGGCAAAATTCTTACGAAGATAGGTGGTAAAATCCAGTGTAACCTGTTTTGCTTTTTTGGTGTCCTGGTCACAAAGGTAGTATATGCCCATCATGGTGTTGCAGATGAAATGAGGACGCATCTGCAATACCATAATGTCGGCACGCTGGGTGGCAATTTCTCGCTGCTGTTTCATATATTTTTCTACATTATCCGTGAGTATAAGACAAAACATTGTCATTCCACAAAGTGCCATCCAGAATGAAACCAGTGTATCGACAGCAGCAAACATATATGAGATAACGAGAATCGTTGTGGGCAGAAGATAAACAAGAAGTGCAGTAAAAATCTTTTTTGAGAGTTTTTTTCGCCTTTTTATCAAGCACGCTGTGTTGAGGAGCATAATCACTGCAAGCGGAGCTATCATCAGCGGAAACAACGGAGCACGAAAATACTGATTATCCGCAGTGTAGTAGAAAGCGTCCGTAAATTGAGATGAAAACAGCACTATGCAGAATATGCCCCACAGTGCCATTACGGTGCGTAACGGCACACTGCTTTTTTGGCTTTCACCGCAGCAATGCAGCAAAAAGGGCATTGGCATAGTCATCAGCACAGAGAAAAACAGATATTCAAAAATAATGATTGTTTTTTGTGCTGCCGCCATATCGGGATTGGTGTAGATTATCATATCGATAGAGAGAACAACGGCATACATCAAAAGAAGCGAAAAAGTTAAATATTTTTTTGTCGAGTGCAGGCATAAAAGCGGAAAATGCGATGCCAATCACCATCATCACCAGCATGGCACCGCATATCGAATAAGCGGTGGCAACAATCCAATCGGTCATACACTTTCGCCTCCCGTCCAAAACGGGTATCGCAGGTTTTTGAGCTGTTCCCTGACACCTTCGGGGGTGACAGGTTTGAGCATAAATCCGCTTGCACCCGTACTCCATGCGTCAAGAGCATAATCGCTGTATGCCGTAAGATACACAACATTGGTTCGTGGATTGATTTTGAGCATTTCACGGCACAAATCAAGTCCGCTTTCATTTCTTAACTCGATATCCAAAAATGCAAGTGCAACACGGTTAGCCTTTGTATATTCGACAGCGTCCGAAGCCTGTATAAAACCCATGACTGTCGCATTAGGCATGACCTCCTCCAATACCGGTAAACTGCCTGTGAGAATGAGCTTGCTGTCGTCAACCAAAATAACGTTAGGGTACTCATCACTCTTTGCAGCCGCAGAGAGCAGTATATTTATATCTACATTCAAAACTTCGGAAAGCCGTGCTATCATCACGGCATCGGGCAAGCGACTGCCGTTTTCCCATCGGGCTATGGTGGAACGGGTAACATACATCTGTTTCTCCAAATCTTTCCTGGAAAGTCCTTTCTCCTCTCGCAGTCTTTTCATGGTATCCGCAAAAATCATATTCATAACATATTCTCCCCTCATAATATTCTGAATATAAGTTTAACTGATGAATAAATCAAAAACAATATATTTTTTTTTAAATTTGTTGACAATCTGGAACACCCCCTTGAAAATCAATGTCTATTCTTCATTTTTTTCAACTGTATCAAGTCAAAAACATCATACCGCCAAAAAAAAGCAGATTTTTTATTCATGATGTCTGAACTTTTCTGATGGCTGAATCTGCAACTATCAATTCCCTATATATCCTTGTGAGGTTATCAATCATTTTTTAGAAACTGGCGAAATTGATGCTATTAAAAAAATGTGTAACACTGTTGGATTACCGTACATATCCGTCTTGATGATATTCTGACTTGTGGAGTTAAGCTGTTTTTAATTCGGAACTCATTTTTGTAAATTGACACAGCAATGATGTTGTGGTAAAATTTTGGTAAAATAAAAATGGACAGTAAGACATTACGGAATTATTATCGGAAAGTACACAATTTAGTATCTTTTGTTTGGGGGTGATCATATGGATAAAGAGCCTTTATTATTTAGAAAAAAATCACTTGACAGAATATCACAGCCCGATCAGCTTACAGATTATCTGCGTGTATCAAAGCCTATGGTCTGGCTGCTGCTTGGTGCAATTCTCTCTCTTTTGACAGGGATTTTTATCTGGAGCCTGATTGGAAACATTGATATAATGACCGACGGCTATGCTGTTGTTGAAGACGGTCAAGCAACGGTCATGCTTACAAATAACGAAAAATATCAATTGAATAATGGAATGAGATTTACCATTAACGGTAAAGACGAAACTATCTCCGAAACAGATAAAAATGATTTTGGAATGATTGTCGGCTATGCCGAAGTACCGGTATCCGATGGCAATTATCCTGTCAGTGTGGTCGTTAAGTCCTCTCGCCCGTATGAACTGTTATTTGGAGTATAAGACTATGAGAAGTGCAAAGATAAAAAGTCCTGTCACAAAAGGGATTGCAAAATCACCCGTGATTTTGCAGTTGGAAGCCCTCGAATGTGGAGCAGCTTCGTTGGCAATGGTGGCAGCGTATTACGGAAAATGGGTAACTCTTGAAAAAGCACGGACAGACTGCGGTGTGTCCCGTGACGGATCGAGTGCGGTCAATATTGTCAAAGCTGCAAGAGCATACGGCTTTGAAGTCGGCAAATACAGGCGAAGTCCCGAAAGCATCAGAAAAAAAGGTATATTTCCCTGTATCATACATTGGAATTTAGATCATTTTGTCGTGCTGAACGGCTTTAAGGGAAAGTATGCCTATATTAACGATCCTGCAAAAGGTGCTGTCAGAGTCGATGAAGAAGAATTTGACCGTGCCTTTTCGGGTATAACAATCAATATCGTTCCGGGAGAGAACTTTCAGCCCGACGGAAAACAGCAAAGCGTTTTTCAGGCTGTAAAAAAACAAATCAAAATCGGCAATCCGGATATTGCTGTTATGACGACTGCTTCCGTCATTCTTGCACTTTTTGCCGTGCTGTCCCCTGTCCTGTCGGGATTTTTTATAGACAATCTGTCAGACGGCAATAACAGTAAGTTATTGCTCGGGTTTACGGCTGCATTGGTGATTCTCGCAGTATTGCAGCTCACAGCAGCGTGGATTCAAACGATTTACAGCATCAAAGTAAAAGGCAAGCTGTCAATTATCGGCGGTTCCACTTATATGTGGAAAATGATGCAGCTGCCGATTGAGTTTTTCTCTCAAAGAATGACAAGTGATGTATTTGTCCGAATGGATATGCCGGAAAGCCTGACGGCTTCACTGATAAATTTTATCGTTCCTCTTGCCGCAAATACGGTGACAACAGTGCTCTGTGTTATTTTAATGCTGAAACAAAGCTTGACATTGACTGCCATCAGCATAAGTGTGTTGATTGTCAATCTGTTTCTGTCAAGGCTGATTGCCCGTACTCATCAAAATACCGTTCGCATGATGGAGTGCAGCAGGGAAAAGCTGTCATCTGCGACACTTTCGGGTTTAAGCATGATTGAAACCATAAAAATCAGCGGTGCGGAAACTTCGTATTTTGAAAAATGGGCAGGTTTGCAGGCGGCTGTCAATACCCAAAAGGTGCGGCTGGAAAGAACCGAAACTTTTTTGAGCCGGATACCCGAATTACTGTCAAGCATTGCTTATTTTCTCGTTATGATGACGGGAATTTATTTTGTCATGCAAGGCAGCTTTACACTCGGAACAATGTGGATGTTTCAAGGATTGTTCAATGTGCTGATGTCGCCCGTATTTTCTCTTTCGGATATAAGAAAGCAGATGCAGACGATGCGTACACAATATGAACGGGTAGAGGATATTATGGCATATCCTTCCGACAAAAACATTGTTTGCACTCATGACGGAATACAGGAAGAAGTGTATAAGCTGAAAGGAAATATTGAGCTTAAAAATATCACTTTCGGCTATTCAAGGCTTGCTCCACCGATTATCAAAGATTTTTCTTTGTCAGTCAAAGCAGGCAGCAGAGTTGCAATAGTAGGAACATCAGGATGTGGCAAATCTACCTTGTCAAAGCTGATTTCAGGACTTTATGAGCCTTGGGAGGGTGAAATCCTGTTTGACGGCAAACACAGACATGAAATTGACCGTGATGTTATGACAGGCTCGGTGGCTGTTGTTGACCAAGATATTATGTTGTTTGAGGGAACAATAAAGAATAATATCACGATGTGGGATAAATCGGTTGAAGATTTTGAAATGATACTTGCTGCCAAAGATGCACAAATACATGAGGACATAATTACTCGTGAGGGCGGATACCTGTTAGGGCTGACGGCTGACGGACTGAATCTTTCGGGAGGTCAGCGGCAGCGTCTTGAAATTGCAAGAGCATTGGCGGCAGATCCGTCTGTTTTGATTTTAGACGAGGCAACCAGTGCATTGGACGCAAAAACAGAGTATGATGTGGTAAACGCAATCACCGACCGAGGTATTACCTGTATTATTATTGCACACAGACTGTCTGCGATCCGTGACTGTGATGAGATAATTGTACTCAAAAACGGCAGTATTGCCGAAAGAGGAACACATGAAGAATTGATACAGCTTGGCGGTACATATACTGAGCTTGTAACAAGCGAATAATGGGAGGTTGGGCATGAATTGGTTTGAAAAGCAGATAAAAGAACGAAAGGAATCTGACCAACAGCTTCTTGAAAACACCCTTCTCCGTGCGGCAGGCATCGTCTATGGGCAGCAAACGGCAGATGAACTTCTTGACGAAAGCATTATCACCGAAAGTGCGATTGACGAGATATTAAAATATTTTCATTTGAAACCTGTGAAAATACCCGAGAATATTACCGACAGCAAGGAACAGTTGAATTACTGCCTGCATTGCTGCGGAATTATGAAGCGGAAAGTCATTCTTGACGGAAACTGGTATAAAGACGGACACAGTGTATTACTGACACACATAAAAGAAAACGGTATGCCCGTTGTCCTGCTGCCCGATAAATTCGGTATGCACTACAGCTTTCGCAGCCACTCGGGAAAGCTGATTTCCGTAAACCGCCAAACAGCCGGTTTATTTGAAAATGAAGCCTATTGCTTTTATATGCCGTTACCGAATAGAAAATTGACAGCAATCGATTTCCTATGCTATATCAAAGATTGTATGCGTGCAAAAGATTGGGTTTATCTGACTTTTTCGGCATTGATGATGACGGCTGTCGGTCTGCTTATACCGCAGGCGGTGAGGGTTCTTGCCGATGAAGTGACGGCAAGCGGCAGCATTTTGTTGCTGACCTCGACAGGCGTTTTTTTGTTGTGTACCGTGCTTTCCGTTTATCTTGTCAGAACAGTAGTCGGTTCGCTGATACAGAGAATACGGGACAAAACTTCCTTAACTGTTCATGCTGCACTGATGATGCGGATATTGAGCCTGCCATCAGATTTTTTTGAAAGGATCAGTCCGGGCGAACTGGCAGGCTTTTCAACTGCGGTTGATGAACTGTGTGAACTGCTTATCTCGGCAACGGCAGGAGCGGGACTGACTGCATTGGCATCTCTGTTGTATATCGTGCAGATATTCCGGATAGCACAGCCGCTCGGTTTTCCAACGCTGATGATATTGCTTATTGCTATCGGTTTCGGTGTACTCTCCGCAGTGATACAAACCAAAATCAGCAATAAGCAGATTATCCAAACCGCCAAAGAAGCCAAAATCCGTTACAGCGTCATCAACGGCATTCAAAAAATACGGCTTTCGGGTGCGGAAAAGCGTTTTTTTGCAAAATGGCTCGGTGAATATTCCGAAAGCAGACGATTGACCTTTTCACCGCCTCTTTTTATAAGGCTCAACAGTGTACTCACTACGGCAATCAGTCTGATTTCAAGTATTATGCTGTATAACATTGCAGCGGATAACAGTGTTGAACCGTCATCATATATCGCATTTTCAGTGGCATTCGGTACAGTTCTCGGTGCAATCAAACTTCTGTCGGATTCTTTTCTGTCGGTCGGAAAAATCAATCCGACACTGAAAATGCTTGACGTATTCTTGCAGACAGAGCCTGAAACAACAGGCGGCAGGCAAATTGTAACTAATTTGACAGGCTCTGTTGAGTTAAGTAATGTTTCTTTCAGATACAACGACCATTCACCATACATTTTGAAAAACATTTCATTGAAAATTCGCCCGAAAGAATATGTAGCAATTGTCGGCAGGACAGGCTGCGGCAAATCTACGCTGATAAAACTGTTGCTCGGTCTGCGTACACCCGAACATGGCGAAATCTTTTATGACGGAAATGCGTTGAACTTCCTTGAACTCAGCAGTCTGCGTAACAAAATCGGAACGGTCATGCAAAACGGTGAACTGTTTCAAGGCGATATTTTTTCCAACATCACTATAGCTGCACCGCAGGCTACCCTTGACGATGCATGGAAAGCCGCTGAAATTGCGGATATTGCCGATGATATACGGAATATGCCGATGGGTATGCACACGCTTGTTTCGGCAGGACAGGGCGGTATTTCGGGCGGTCAGAAACAGCGTATTCTGATTGCAAGGGCTGTCGTATCCAAGCCGAAAATACTGATTTTTGATGAAGCGACAAGTGCCCTTGACAACATCACTCAACGAAAAGTCAGCGATGCACTCGATAAAATGGGCTGCACCCGCATTGTTATTGCACACAGACTTTCAACTATCAGACACTGCGACAGGATATTAGTGCTTGATAACGGCAGTATTGCAGAAGAAGGAAGTTTTGAGCAGCTTATGGCAAAGGGCTGTATCTTTGCAGAGCTTGTCAACAGGCAGAGAACAGATATTTAATACCCGATATTTACAATTTTAT
>ONIF01000083.1 GCA_900317795.1 uncultured Eubacteriales bacterium
TTCGGGACAGTGCTATTTCAGTGCAATGCTCGGTTCAAGGAGCGGAAACAGGGGTTCGTGTGCACAGCCGTGCAGACTTCCGTTTGCTTCCGAAAACGGAAATAATTATGCCCTTAGTCTTAAAGACAATTCTATTATAAATATCGCTGTCAACCGAGCCTTTGTCAAGGCTTTCCCGACAGGCTTTCACGGCTATTGCAACATATTCGGGGCGTTTCATTCTGCCCTCTATTTTTGCCGAAGTGATGCCCGTTTCAGAAAATTCACGGATATGTTCTATTGCGGAATTGTCTTTTAAACTCAGGGCATAATTATTGTTGAAACCGTTGCTGAAAGGCAGTCTGCACGGTTGGGCACAAGCCCCTCTGTTACCGCTTCTTGAACCGAGCATGGCACTGAAATAGCACTGCCCCGAAACACTCATACACAATGCACCATGCACAAATACTTCAAGCTCTGCACTTGTCTTATCGGAAATTTCCTTTATTTCGCTTTTGGAAAGCTCTCTTGAAAGCACTACTCTTTTCAAGCCCATTTTTTCAAGGTATTCAACCCCCTTTGAAGTATGCACGGACATTTGTGTTGAACCGTGTATTCTCATATCGGGAGCGTATTTTCTTACGAGAGAAATAAGCCCTATATCCTGCATGATAAGAGCGTCAACGTGTATCTCACACGCATATTTTATAATCTCCCATGCAGTCTTTAATTCATCATCATGTACAAGGGTATTGCAGGCAAGATATACTTTTACGCCCCTCGCATGACAGTACTCCACAGCCGTTTTGAGTTCTTCCCTGTCAAAATTCTGTGCAGAACTCCTTGCACTCATTTTCCAAGCACCTATATAAACCGCATTTGCACCCATTCTTACAGCAGGATATATGCTTTCCATACTTCCTGCGGGTGCAAGTATCTCCAATTTATCCATAAAACTCTCTCTCCAAACTTATTGAAATGCTTTAAAAAAGGCACTTTCATCTTCTGCCGCTTCATCTTCCGATGACAAAGAAACAACTGTTTGTGCCGCTTTTACAGATGACGACAGCGGACCTGTTTCTTTGGCTGAGGGATTTTCTTCTTTAAGCCTTTTTTTGTATATCTCAATGTCTTTTTTAAGCTTTTCATTTTCCTTTTTCAGTTCATTATATTTTGTAAGCTGAGCGGAAGCGGCGTGTAAATATCCCTCTATCTGTTCGCCAAGTGAATCAGCCTCTTTTTCATACTTTTTCAGGCGGTCACATAAATTCACTGCTGTCAGTATTGCCGCTGCCGTAATGGATATTCTTCCGTTGATACACATATCATTTATGCTTTCATTCACTTCTTCCGCAAGCTTTTTTGTATAATCAGCGTCTTCCTGTGTAACTACCGTGTATTCCGTTCCGCCTACCGTTATTTTAACCTTGTTTTTCACGCCTTTCACTCCTTATCATTTCACAATTCTTTTCTATTATATTACATTTTTGCGGAATAATAAAGGGGTATTTGCTATAATTTGCAGGAAAAATTTGATTTTGGGGTTGTTTATAAAAAGTTTACAAGTTGAAATGACAATTTTTTTAAATTTTAGTTGAAAATCTATAAATTTTAGGTTATAATAAATTTTGGTATTTTTTTATTTGGAAAGGGATTGAAAAAACTATGTCAAATGCAAAACTTACACCCAATGAAGCAAGAGAATTGATTCTTGCAAAGCTGTCACATAATTTCGGTATCGCACCCGGTGAGGCAACATATGAGCATTATTACAAGGCAGTTGCACTTGTTGTAATGGACCTCATGCGTGAACAGCAGAAAACCTTTACTTCCGCAACAGTCGGACAGGGTAAAAAAACGGTTTATTATCTGTGCATGGAATTCCTTATGGGACGTTCTCTCAAAAATGACCTTTATAATCTCGGACTTGAGGAAACTATGAAACTTGCCCTCCAGGGACTTCAAATCAAAATTGAAAATTTGTATGAACAGGAACCCGATGCAGGTCTTGGAAACGGTGGTCTTGGCAGACTTGCGGCTTGCTTCCTTGACGGTCTTGCAACTCAGAATTACTCTGCAATGGGTTATTCTCTGCGTTATGAATACGGCATTTTCAAACAGAAACTCGTTGACGGCTGGCAGACGGAATTGCCTGATTTTTGGCTTCCGGGCGGTTCTGTATGGCTTCAGCCCCATGCCGAAAAATCCGTTTCCGTATATTTTGACGGAAAGCCCGTTGAAACTTGGGACGGCAATCACCATAGTGTAAAGCTGGAGGGTGCTACAAAAGTAATTGCAACTCCTTATGATATGCTTGTACCCGGTGACGGTGGTAAGGGTATCAGCAGACTTCGCCTTTGGGCTGCTACTTCCGATATATTCGATATGAAAGCATTCGGTCAAGGTGAATTTGTCCGTGCCGTTGAGCAGAAAGCCATTGCGGAAAGCCTTACAAGAGTGCTTTACCCCGAAGATAACCATTCCGAAGGAAAAAGTCTGCGTCTTTCTCAGCAGTACTTCCTTGTATCCGCAACTGTTCAGGACATTATTCAAAGACACCTCAGAACTTATCATTCTCTTGATAATCTGCCCGACTATGTTGCTATACATCTTAATGATACACACCCTGTACTTGCTATCCCCGAATTGATGAGAATTATGCTTGATGACTGCGGATATGGCTGGGAACAGGCTTGGGACATCGTTACAAGAACGATTGCCTATACCAACCATACAGTTATGAGCGAGGCTCTTGAATGCTGGCTTGTAGAGCTGTTTTCAAGAAAGCTCCCCCGTATCTATCAGATAGTTGAGGAAATAGACAGACGTTTCCGTGAGCAAATGAAAAAACTTGGTGTTCCAAGTGATAAAATAGAGGATATGGCAGTTATCACAGGCGGTGCTGTAAGAATGGCAAACCTTGCCGTTATTGCAAGCCACTCTGTCAACGGTGTTTCCAAACTTCACAGCGAAATTCTGAAAGATACGATTTTCCGCAATTTCTATAATATCACTCCCGAAAAGTTCAAGAACGTTACAAACGGTATCGCCCACAGAAGATGGCTCAATCAGTCCAATCCGAAACTTGCCGAGTTGATTACCAATCTTATCGGAAACGGCTTTACCAAAGATGCAAATGAGCTTGAAAAGCTTATGAACTATAAAAATGATATATCCGTACTTGACAGGCTTGCCGAAATAAAGAAAGAAAATAAAGAGTATATGGCAAAATATATCAAGGTAAACAACGGAATTATTGTTGATACGGATTCTATCTTTGACGTACAGGTAAAGCGTCTGCATGAATATAAGCGTCAGCTGATGAATGCCCTGCATATATACAGCACTTATATATGGCTGCGTGAAAATCCCAATGCGGAGTACAAGCCCAAAACCTATATATTCGGTGCAAAAGCCGCTCCGGGTTACTATTTTGCAAAACAGATTATACAATTTATCGTTGCTCTTGCCGATAAAATCAACAATGACAAGCGTGTAAACGAAAAACTCAAAGTAATCTATCTTGAAGATTACAGGGTATCCGTTGCAGAAAAATTGATTCCCGCTGCCGAAATAAGCGAACAAATCTCACTTGCAGGCACTGAGGCTTCCGGTACAAGCAACATGAAATTCATGATAAACGGTGCAGTCACTCTCGGTACTCTTGACGGTGCCAATGTAGAAATTCTTGAATCCGTGGGCAGTGACAATGCCATTATCTTCGGCATGACAACCCCCGAAGTAAGACAGCTTCAGAAACAGGGTTATAATCCTGCTGTATATTATAACAACAATCACATTATCAAACAGGCTGTTGACGGTGTTCGTTCCGAGTTTGGCTTCAATGATATAGCCGACTACCTCGCTGCAAAAGACACTTATATGGTTCTTGCAGATTTTGCCGACTACTCCATGACTCAGCAGAAAGCTTCAAGACTTTACCTCGATACAAACACATGGAACAGAATGTCCCTTGTAAACATTGCAAAGGCAGGTCGTTTTGCAGCAGACCGCTCTATCCGTGACTATGCCGAAACCATCTGGGGCATCACCCCCGTCGAAATCAATTAACAATGTGCAGTGTGCAATGTGCAATGTGCAATTCATTATGACCGCAAATAAATGAAGAAATCCGCAAAGTGTCGAAAAAATGACACCTTGCGGATTTTTTATTGTCCGTTAAAATTTAATCATTGCACATTGCTAATTGCTAATTGCTAATTGTTCAGCTGATTGGCTCAAAGTCGGACGCACCATGCTTGCAGAGGGGACAAATGAAGTCATCGGGCAACTCCTCGCCCTCATAAATATAACCGCATATTTTGCATACCCAGCCTTTTTTGCCATCGGTCTGGGGCTTGGGCTTAACGTTGTTCTGATAGTATGTGTAAGTCATAGTTTCTTTATCGGAAAGTACTCTCGCCTCTGTAATACTGCATATAAACATACCGTGGGTATCCATGTCAATGTACTGCTCGACTTTGAGTGACATGAATGAGTTGATATATTTCGGGAGGAATACAAGTCCGTTATCCGAGTGCAGGGGAGTGCAGTTGGCAAACTTATCTGAATTTCTTCCGCTTTGGAATCCGAAATTCTCAAATACGCTGAAAGGTGCGTCAACCGAAAGACAGTTTACGTTCATAATGCCCGTCTGCTGAATGACATGATGTGAATAGTTCTGCTTATTTATGCAGACTGCAATTCTGTTAGGGGAGTTTGTCACCTGAGTGACCGTATTGACAATAAGACCGTTATCCTTTTTGCCGTCATTCGAGGTGATGACATACAAGCCGTAGCCTATATTAAACAGTGCCGTCATGTCGTTTTTATTAGCCGTTTCATCATGCTGTGCGAGGTAGTCCTGACACAATTCATTGGCAAGCTTTTCAAGCTGTTCACTGCTTTCCGAATTGAGTGCAGATGTAATTTTAACAGTTGTGTCGGTGTAAGTAAGATTTTTACAGCCCTCAAGCATTTTCTTCATAGTTTTAGCCGCCATGGGTGCCCATGAACCGTTTTCTATCAATGCAACTGTTTTATTCTGGAAATTGCGTTCCGTGAGGTGTTCAATGAATTCACGCATGAACGGGAATATATCTGCATTGTAGGTAGTAGTTGCAAATACAATTCTGCCGTATCTGAAAGCGTCCTCAACGCACTCCGCCATATCTTCTCTTGCAAGGTCAGCCACAACCACTTTCGGACAGCCTTTCATTCTGAGTTTTTCAGCTAAAATCTCAACCGCTTTTTTTGTATTTCCATAGACAGATGTGTAAGCTATCATAATGCCGTCACTCTCTGTACCATAGCTTGACCATGTGTTATAGAGGTCTATATAATAGCCGAGATTTTCCGAAAGTACAGGTCCATGCAATGGACAAATTGTCTGAATGTCAATTTTAGCGGCTTTTTTAAGGACAGCCTGCACCTGTGCACCGTATTTTCCGACAATTCCGAAATAATATCTTCTTGCCTCGCAAGCCCAATCTTCTTCAACGTCCAATGCACCGAATTTTCCGAAGCCGTCAGCGGAGAAAAGAACTTTATCCTTTGTATCATAAGTCATGATTACTTCGGGCCAATGTACCATAGGTGCTGCAATAAATGAAAGGGTATGTTCACCGAGTTCGAGAGTATCGCCCTCTTTTACAACAATTCTTCTGTCCTCGAACTGAGTGCCAAAGAAATTCCCCATCATTGCAAAAGCCTTTGCACTTGAAACAATAACGGCATTGGGATAATTTTCCATAAAGCTCATAATATTGGCACTGTGGTCGGGTTCCATGTGCTGAACTATGAGATAATCGGGCTTTCTTCCTGCAAGTGCGTCATCAAGGTTATTCAGCCATTCATGCTTGAAATTGCGGTCAACCGTGTCCATAACGGCAATTTTTTCATCTGCTATCACATAGGAATTATAAGCCATTCCGTTAGGTACAATATACTGTCCCTCAAACAAGTCAATTTTGTGGTCGTTCACGCCCACATATCTAATATCATTGGTTATCGTCATTTATAGTCCTCCCTGTAAGATTATTTGCACTGATTATAACATATTTTCGCTTTGTATTACAATAGTTTTTGTCAACATTTTTACCCAAACAAAAAAAATATCCGCAAAACACACTTGCGGATATTTCTCTAATTATCCCAGTGTAGCAAAAAGCTGTACCCAATATAAACAGCCGTCATCATCTTCATAAACGCCCACGCCTATATGACTGAAATAAGAATCGAGAATATTGTCTCTGTGTCCCTGTGAATTCATCCAGGATTCAACAACTCCTTCGGGGTCACTGTAATAGCCGGCTATATTTTCGCCTGCCGCCTAGATAGATATATCATATTCATCAAGTACGGTAAAGCAAATTCTGCCATCGGGGCGTGTATGTGCAAAAACTTCTGCAATTTCTTCCGCTCTTTTATTTGCGGCGGCTGCAAGCTTGCTGTCATATTGGAGAGGCGGCAAGCCAGCTTTACTTCTTTCCTCATTGGAAAGTTTTATAACTTCCTGTGCATAATCTACTACATGAACAGTAAAGAATTTTTTTGCAATAACTCCGTTTTCGTCTTTGATTTTTACGCATATACTGTAATCGGCAATTTTGGCAGGTCTTATTGTCACGGCATAGTTATCTTTGTAGCCCTGTCTGACAGTCCAGTTTTTATCTGTCAATTTCTTG
This sequence comes from uncultured Eubacteriales bacterium, assembly GCA_900317795.1. Lineage (GTDB taxonomy): Bacteria > Bacillota > Clostridia > Oscillospirales > Acutalibacteraceae > UBA1213. The sequence continues at coordinate 6,666 of ONIF01000083.1, forward strand.
TAAAGTACGGCATAAGTATATTTTCCGACACCGCCCTTACCGTATGCATACGCAGTCACCGTACCGCCATGTCTTATTGTCGTGTCCGAGATAAGCGAATTATTCTGCAATTTGGGATTGACTTTTACCGTAAAGAACTTTTTGGCAACAGTGCCTGTACTGTCCTTCACCTTCGCACATACATCATAATCGGTATCTTTTGCAGGCTTTACGATTATCGTATCATTATCTTTGTAGCCCTGTCTGACGGTCCAGTCTTTTTCGGACTTTTTCTTGTAAAGAACCGCATAGGTATAACCACCGTTTCCACCGCTTGCCTTTGCATTTACCGTGACAGATTCGCCTTTTGAGATAAGTGTTGAAGATATAGTGGAATTATTTTCCAATTTCTGAACTGCTGTAAGCGGCACGACATCCGTTTCTGCCGCCCTTGCCGTCACCGCCCCCATGCACGCAATTCCCGCTGTCACAGCCAACGCCATTGTCATGGAAATGACCTTTCTGAAAAAAACCGACTTCATAAATTGACCTCCTTTAAATTTATTTTGGTTGGTTTCATTTTACCACAAGCTGCATTAAAAGTCCATTTTTTTCATTATATTTTCTATATAAAATTATACAAAAAAACGTACCGTTTTTTATAAAAACCAAATAATTCAAATAAAAAATAAGGTAAGGACATATACTCCTTACCTTACCTGGTGCGAGTGACGGGACTTGAACCCGTACGTCGTGCAACACACGCCCCTCAAACGTGCCTGTCTGCCAATTCCAGCACACTCGCATTTATTACGTCTCTCGAACAGTAACTATTATACTTGATATGAAACGATTTGTCAATAGTTTTTTTGAAATTTTTTTAAATTTTGTCGGGCAGTTATTAGCTGCCCGACATCTATTTTTAGCGGTCTTTTATATCGAGATATGGAGAACGGTCATGCACGTTGATATATGCAGGGCGGATAATTTTATTCTGGT
>ONIF01000313.1 GCA_900317795.1 uncultured Eubacteriales bacterium
ATTTGTCATAGGCATTGTGAAGGCAGACATAATTTTTGATAAAGAGTATGGATAAGAGCAGGTGATTGACTTTTTTCATATCCATTGTGGACATGATAGAACCGCCACGCCTTTCATAATAGTAAAGTGGTTTGCTTGTAACAGCCACCCTGTTTGCATGGAAAAATACATGGGGACTTGTTGCCACGTCTTCAAAATATATTTTCGGATAGATAATATGATTGTCCGTGAAAAGCGACTTTTTATACATCTTGTTCCATGCAAAGCTGTGCAAATACTTGTCGCTGATAAGCATATTTAAAGCCTTTTCCGTGTCGAAAATGCCCGATTTGATACGGCTGAATGACGGCAGAACTATCTTTGACATCAGAAAAGAATTGTAAAAACTGCAATAGGATATATCGGCATTATTTTTTATACACTCATCATAAAGTACTTGCAGATACTCTTTATGTATGCAGTCATCACTGTCGATAAAAACGACATATTCGCCCTTTGCACGTTCAAGACCGTAATTTCTTGCATCGGAAAGACCTCCGTTTGTTTTGTGAAACAGAGTAAAGCGTTCATCTTCTTTTGAAAATTTCTCGGCAATTTCCGCACTTTTATCAGGAGAGCCGTCATCTATCATCAATACTTCAAAATCCGTGAAAGTCTGATTTTTTATCGTTTCCATGCACCTGTTGATATATTTTTCCACTTTGTACATCGGCACGATTACCGATATTTTAGGATTTTCTTTCAAAACAATCACTCCAAAAGTTTCACATCCGTACCGAATGTATTTTCAACAGCAAACACATTGACACGATATTTATAAATTTTGTTACCGTCCTTGACGGTCAATATGGTAGACTTTTCTTTGTCAACTGCCGTGTATATTCTTGCAACTTTGGTGTCGGTATCAAGCGATGTTTCCACTCTGCCGAAATCCTCATCTTCCAGCGTAACGGTTGCCGAAGGTGTCACATCTTTTTCAAGAACTACAATCATCATCGTTTCGGAATTTCCGCCCGTTAAAAAGGACGGTATCAATACAGCGATCGTGCATAACAAGCCTATGACAAGAGTAAGGATTTTATCCCGTTTCTTGTCGAACAGTGCAAAAGCATAGAGAATGATTTGTGCAAAGCAGAAGATACCCGAAAGCAGGTGATAAGGCGGATTTTTAATGGCAGACTGTATAAAGCCCACACCAAGCATTGCCAACAGTAAAAGCATAGGCGAAAGGATAAGAACGCTTATCCAATTTCTTTTTTTGAGATACCAGCCGACAAATGCCATAGGCAACGTCAGCAAAGTCCATATAAACCAATATCTGTAATAGCCGAACAGTCCCCAGCCCATTTCCGAAAAAGGCACTTGAAACAAATATATCAAAGGCTGGCTTATGAGAAAAAACACAAATGTTTTAAGAGCGGATTCAAGCGGTTTTTTGCAGTTGGTCATTATGATTATCGCAAAGAATATCCACCATTCAAATGTAGCACCTATATCTCTGAAAGAAAGGTCGATAGGTCTTACAAATATCATCATGGCAGATGTATAAACTGCCGTTGCTACTGCAAAAAGTATGACATTGAGCCACGACATTTTCAAACCGCCGAAAAGTTTGTCTGTAAATTTTTTCATAGATTTTCTCCCTTACTTTACAATATCTTCACTTATGTTTTCACAAAGAATTTCCTCTTTACTGCACGACATATAGAATTTCAGTTTATTTTTTGCATTTTTTATATTAAGTAAACTTTTGTTTTCGGTCTTTTTTGAAACACGCCTTATAAGAAACGGTACAGCCCTTTTCACCTGTTTTGCATAGGACAGAAACGGTTTTTTGAATATCTCATAGCATTTTTTTTCTTCAAGAAACATTCTCACTAACGCAACCGTTTTTATATAGTCATTGATATGTTTTACCGTGACAAATTTCTTATTGTAAATTTTATCGGGCTGGGTATAAAAATAACTGCCGTCCTCCAAAGTGATGACCTGTTTGGAATAATAAAACAGTCTTGTGCAGGTTATCACATCTTCATAGTAAGTGTCGGGTATGATAATATTATTTTCCGTGAAAAGTTCTTTTTTAAACAGCTTGTTCCACAAAAAATACCTTATCGGTCTGTCGGGCAAAAGAAGATATAATGCCTGACCTCTTGCAAAAAGCTTATTATCCGTCGGCTGAAAAATAGTAGGCTTTAATTTGCCTTTTTTACGCCTTTTATTCGGATAAAAATAGCAATATCCGCACACAGCTATATCCGAATCCGTGTCATTTACACCGTCATAGAGATTTTCAAGAAAATCCCTTCTTAGCCTGTCGTTGCCGTCAATAAAAGATAAATACTTTCCGTCAGCCTTTTGGATTGCAGTATTACGGCAGTCTGTTTCACCGTCTTTTTTGATGACTGTAAACCTGTCATCTTCCGCAATATTTTCGGGTATATCTTCCTTTCCGTTATTGCACAGGAACACCTCTATATTCTCGAAAGTCTGATTTTTCACAGACTTTATGCAGTCATTAAGCCTCTCCCCGCATTCATGCACGTTGATGATAACGGTTATCTTGAAAGTATCATCTTTTTGGAACTGCTTTTCAAATTCCTTATCAGTCTGTTTTGATTTCTGTTTCATTGATTGCCTCCGCTTTTTCAACTTTTTTCTTTATGCTTGAGAACGGCAAAGATATCATGATAGTGCCGTAATATGTGATAGTACGCCATAATAATATAGATGATTTCATAGTATCTGCTGATATGTAAGCCATGAAGAACGTGCTGAAACAGTACTCCGC
>ONIF01000115.1 GCA_900317795.1 uncultured Eubacteriales bacterium
TTCTTTTTTAAATATTCCGTTATGAGCGTTGCCGCAAGCCAGAATAAAATATAGGCAAGTATCTCTACGCTTCCAAGCTTCTGAAAGCCCGATACAAACGATATCATTGAACAGATCAGCATACCGAAAATGATTTCCGTGTACTGAAAAAGGTTTGCTATCATGAACATACCTTTCATTTTTATGCACCTTGATAATGCTTTTGCAAATGATGTAAGCTTTCCGCCCGTTACAAGATATGCCCTGGAATGCTCGTCAACCGATGTCATTACATCATTGCATACCGTTCCAAGCCCCGTGGGTAGAATGGTTACACATCTTTGGAGAAGTCCGAATTTTGATGATATTTTCTCTTTGGTTATATTCGGGTCTATCGTTCTCACTATAAAGCTTACACCGTTTTCCTGGAGTTCCCCAAGCCTTTTGGCAATATTCCTGTCCGTTCTGTATGACAGCATGAGCATTAAAACAGTATCTCCGTTGATGGAAATATACACTATTTCATTATCCTTTTTATTGTATCTGTCTTCCAATTCCTTTTTAGGCACTTTTACGTTATGCGTTTCAAGAAAAGGTCTGTTTCCTATCAGCACTCTCTGCTTATTCACCCATGCAAGAAGTCCCTGTTCATCTTCATATACAACACTATCTACTTTCGGCAAACTCTCCTTTGGACAGTTCACGATATTTTCAAAAGCATAACTCATCGTGCCGTTTACCGCATACATCACTGCCGCACCTGCCTGAAGTGCGGCAGCCACCTTTTCTCCCTTGAAAGGCTTCATTCCCTTTATCGTCACAGTTCCCTCGGGATAAAGCTGTGAAGCGTCAAGCATGATGGCATTGGTATCGCAAAACTGCTGTACTGCGTCATAACCCGAAATCATCGCTTCATTCCCCAAAACCTTTCTGCAAAGGACTTTCATGGGGATATTCAGCATTAAAAGGCACATGACGGGCATTCCCACACAAGCCGTCAACGCAAATGAGGTGACACCGCCTGCAAAATCCATTGAAATTATCCCGTAAAGCACGCCCATTACAAGCGATATGACAGTTATGACAGGTGCTGCCTTTGCAGCCATTTTTTCACTCGGGTCGGGGGCATACGACAGCCTTAAAAAATTACTCATGAATTTCGACCTTTTCATATATCCTATAATAACCGACCTTGCAGGAAATTCACTTGCCATTTTTTCCGCATTATTTGTATCGGTATATATCTTTCCCGCATACTTCGGACCGCTCTTTGACAAAAATTTGAAATTCTCCAAAGTTCTCGTAATAATCAGCAGTTTGCCCAGACTGTTAAAAAACAATGCGGTAATTGCTATCGGAACATAAATATGATATGTACCATTGGTAAATACATAAGGCGTGCATAAAGCCGTTACAGACTGTATTCCTGCCGCCAATGCCGTTACTGCCGCTGCTGTATCGGAATTTCCTTTCAGCTTTCTCAGCGGCAAAAGTCCGTTCATAATAGGCAGTCTTGCCATTGCTGCCGCTATTGTGAACAGTGCAAATGACAATATCCCGTAAAACAGCCAGCCTGTACGCATGGTTTCGGAAAAAAGCGGTGTAAACTGCATGACTGCCGCCAATATGACAGACAATACCGACGTTATCAATAATACAGAAGTCCTCACTACCATCGTATGAAGATTTTTTTCTATTTCTGTTTTCACATCTTCCGCATCTCTCTCAGCCGTGTAGTCATCAAGTTCCCGAGGTGACATCTGTTTTCCCGATACAGGCTCGCTGTATATCATCTCCGCAAGCTTTTTGAAATCAAACTTATTCACTTTTCTTTCGGCTTTTACATTTTTAACTTCCTGTATTTCCTGCTCAGCTTTCGCTTCTTTTTCAACAGGCTCTATCTTTTTGATTATCACCGCTGTATTGGAGGGCTTTTTTGGTTCAAACTTAACTTTTTTTGTCTGTACGGGAGGTTTCGGCATCTGCACGATATTGGAATTTTTTTCTTCTTCGGCTTTGCGGCTTTCTCTGTATTTTCTTGTTGCCTCATACTCCCCTCTGAGAGTTCTGCCGAATTTTCCTGCTATCACGATAAAAGGATTTTCCTCCTCACTGTGATATACAATATGAAAACTGTCCCCCTCACTGAAATCCTTTTCTTCATTTGGCGAGAACCTTATTTCCGTTATTTTCGGCTGTTCCTTTTTCTCTGCAACAGGCTCTGTATTCGGTTGTTCCTTCTTCTCGACAGCAACACTTTTTTCTGTATCAGCCTTTTTAATTATCTCCTCGATTTCCTCATTTTTCTGTATTTCACCTTGATTGGCATTTTCGTCAAAAATATTATACTCGGGCAGTTTCTCAAACAACTCCTTTGCTTTTTCCTTTTCGACAAACTCTGCTTGTTTTTCCTCTTTCTCCTCTGCTTCATCAAAAATATCGGGTTCATTTCCGTCTGTATCCGCAAAAATATCCTTTATTTCATACTCTGCATTTTCCTCTTTTTTATCCTCGCTTTTAAAGGAATCAACCAATTCTTCTTCATCGGGCTGTTTCATCTTCTTTACAAGCCTTTCAAGCTTCTGCTTCATTTTTTTAATTCGCTCACTCGGTACGGTTTCTTCCTCTTTCATCTCTATATTATCATTATTCTCATTCAAGTCTGCCATTTTATCAGCCTCCGTTTACCGCTTTTATGCCAAGTCGCTGCCTTGTAAATTCATACATCAATATGCCTGCCGCAACCGACGCATTCAATGAATTTATCTTTCCGCACATTGGCAATGACAATATTACATCACACTTTTCTTTGACAAGCCTGCCTAAGCCCTTTCCCTCCGAGCCTATTACCAACGCACACGCACCTTTTAAATCATTTTCCGCATATACGGCACCGTTCATATCCGCACCGTATATCCAACAGCCTTTTTCTTTCAGTTCATCAAGCACAACAGGTATATTTGTCACTCTTGCAACGGGCATATATTCATAAGCACCTGCCGACGCTTTTCCCACTGTATAATTCAAGCCTACGGCTCTCCTCTTTGAAATAATAATCCCGTGAGCCCCTGCACACTCTGCCGTTCTTATAATCGCACCCAAATTATGCGAATCCTCTATTTCATCAAGCACTATGATAAACGGCTTTTCATTTCTGCTTTCGGCAAGGGCAAACATATCTTCCACGCTTGCATATTCCTTTACAGCCGCTACTGCCGCTATTCCCTGATGTACCGCACCGCCACACATATAATCCAATTTTTTCCTGTCAACTTCTTTAATGGGAATTTTTCTTTCCTTTGCCTTTGCCACTATGACTTTTATCGAGCCGTTCAGTTCTCCCCTTGCAATTATAATATGCTCTATGGCACGCCCCGAATTCACGGCTTCACTGACAGGATTTCTTCCTGCAATTATATCACTTTTCTTTTCAAAATCCTTTTCCAACTGCTTTCACCCTTTCCGTTTCCTTTTGACATTATAACACACTTTCATGTCAAATTAAAGAACTTTACGCTGACTTCCTTTAAAAAGCACCTGCAAATTCGATTTTTAAACCGATTTACAAGTGCTTTGTTTTTATTCGGTCGGTATCATAAGTGAATTTCCCGCATCTCCTGCAACAGTATTCGGCAATTTGCCGTCCCACTTATCTATATACATCTGACGCAAAATCTTATCCGTCAAAGACTTCTCCAACAAATCATTTGATTTCGCTTCTGCCTCTGCTGCAACAATTTTTGCTTCTGCCTCCGCCTTTGCCTTTGCTATCTTCGTTTCGTTTTCATAATTCGCTTTCAGCTGATTTTGCTCCGCTATCATCTTTTCTTCAACCGCATTCTCGAAAGCTTCCGAAAAATCTATATTTGTCATAACTACCGTCTGTATGTCAACATAAAATTTTTCGTCAATCGCCTTTTTAATAGCCTCCTCTACAAGCGGTGACATTGCGGCTCTGTTTGCAATAATATCCATAGCCTTATGTGCAGAAAGCGTTGCTTTTGCCTTTTCTATCGCAACAGATTCTATTCTGTCCTGCAAAACATCAAGCGAGCCGTACTGTTCGGCTATTTTAATCGCCTTGTCTGCCAATATCTTATACTGCACTGTCATTTGTATGTCCATCGTTTGTGCGTCAGATGAATAGGTTGCCGTCTTGATGGAAATAGTTTGCGTCTTTGAATCATACTTTTGATACGTCTTTGTAATCCAGAAGTCAAAATATGTTCCTGCATATCTCACGTTATTAGCCTGTCCGAGAAATTTCACTACTGCCACTTCACCCGTATCAACAGTGTATATACTGAACGGCACGGCTATAAATGCAAGCAGACTTGCAACAGTTCCCACTGCCCCCACTATCTGCATCACTTTCTTTCTTTTTGAAAAGCCTAATGAACACACTACTACAAATCCTGCTAAAATCAATATTATTGCAAGCATTACAACAACTCTTATTGCCATAACAATTCTCCTTTGCAAAAAAATCTGTGCCTAATTATATCATATTCTTTTCAAAATGAAAAGTCATTTCGGCATTTTGTAATAATTTTGATACAACTTATTCTTTCTTTTCCATGTCAGCAATCTTTTCTTCAACAGCCTTTTCTTCATCTTCCTGTTGTATTTCCTCATCTTCAATAAGTCTATATACAGATACTATCGGTCTTTTCTTTTTTCTGATATGTACCTTTACTTCAAATTCGGGATTGTCCATAAAAGTTTCGGGTTCTCTTGCATACCATTCACTTTCAACCGTCTTAATTTCGCCATCTCTCGTGTCCGTGTATTCCACCGTCAGCTGATAGTAATTTTTCTTTCCCTCCTGCCTGTCGGGAAAATACTTTTTATATTCCTTAATCTTGCCGTCTGCACATGATACGGCATTTTTGATAAATTTCCTGCGTAACCTCAGTTTTTTATTCGTGCTTATGAATTTGTACACCAGCATAATAAATATCAATGACCATATCACCATGATTGCAAGCACGAACACTTGAAACTCTTTAAACTGTGCGTCATACATTGTATTTCTTGCGATTATCCACACGATAAACAGTACAAAATACAGCACTATACTGAAAAATATCCCCGAATACTTCAGTTTATAGCCATTCGGCAAAATCTCTCTTTTTTTCAAAGTAATTTCCCCTCCGATACATATAAAATGCTGATTTATATTATACCATCATATCACCGATAAATCAACAATCAATTTGATGTATTATTGTGAACTCTCCCGAAAAATCTTATTTAACAGATTTTCTGTGATTTTTTATGCAGTTTTACTGTTTTCTTGTCCAAAAAATATTTTTCTCTTGATATTTCGGCAATTTTATAATATAATAACATACAGAAATTTTTTCAGGAATAAAGGGAGGATATTCAATGACTGATGAAATAAATACAAGCTCCGCAAAGGGCTTTGGTTATCTTTCAAAGTTCTTTGATGACGGAATTTTTACGGAAATAGGTGCTTTGGCGAAATCTTCCGACACCTATGCGGAAGCTGTTGCCGCTCATGGTACTGTAAATGGTGCGGGCATTTACGCTTATGCACAAAATGCCGATTTTGCAGGAGGGGCTATGTCTAAGGCTCAGGCTGCAAAAATTAAAAAGCTTTATGACCTTGCTCTTAAAACAGGTGAGCCTGTTGTGACTTTCTATGACTCCATAGGCGGCAGACTTTCCGAAGGGGTTGACCTGCTTGCCGCTTACGGTGATATTATGAAATATTCAAGCAACCTTTCGGGAGTTGTTCCGCAGATTGCTGTTATTTGCGGAAACTGCTTTGGTGCACAAGCTTTGATTGCTGCCTGTGCCGATATAGTCATAGCTACCGAAAATGCCAAGTTTTCACTTGACGCAGGCGGTGAAAATTCTTCTGCAAGTGAAAATATGAAAAAGGGTAATATACATATTGCCGTGAAAGACGTTGACGAGGCTATCCAAAAGGCGAAATCTTTAATAGATATGCTTCCCTCAAACAATCTTTCAACTGCCTGCATAGCCTATGATGAAATCAATGCGACTGCAATTCCCTCTGAAAGTGACAAGCCTGCTGATATAATATCCAAAATCGCTGATACCGAAAGTGCCGTTGAATTGCAGAGTGATTATGGCAAATCTTCAAAAACCGTACTCGCAACCGTCAACGGAATTACAGTCGGTCTTGTCGGTGCGGAGGGCGAAATTGACGGCAAATCTGCCGCAAAAGCTGCAAGGTTTGTAAGATTTTGCGACGCTTTCAGTATTCCCGTTGTCACTTTCGTTGATGCCGATAAATTCTGCTGTATCAAATCAGCCGCAAAGCTTACTTCTGCCTATTCGGAGGCGACTGCCCCAAAAATCACTTTCATAACGGGAAATGCTTTCGGCTCTGTTTATATAGCACTTGCA
>ONIF01000341.1 GCA_900317795.1 uncultured Eubacteriales bacterium
ATCCATTTTACACTATGTCGCAACTCACACGCCCCATAGGGGACGAAACATTCCAATATATGTTACACTTTCGGGGATGATGACGTCGCAACTCACACGCCCCATAGGGGACGAAACAACCGTTTTGAAATATTCCTCAATGTCATCTTCATCTGGTTTAACAATTTCCCCATAGGGGACGAAAAGCTAATTTCGCAAACCTTTACTACATTTTTCATTTGTTTAACAAACACCCCATAGGGGACGAAATGCAGCATACAACTTATAACATTTTCAAGTCTGTGAGTTTAACAAACACCCCATAGGGGACGAAACGGAAAGATTTCTTATTTCAGTATGAAGTACAAACTTAGTTTAACAATTTCCCCATAGGGGACGAAAAAACGAACAATACTCCTTTTCGGGAATATTGTCCGTTTTATTTTTTGAAAATATATTGACAAAAAATGATATTATAGTATAATAAAACTGTATATTCTGTCAAAAATGAGGTGATTTTATTTGAATATAACGGTCAAAGAGGTTGTGGAGCATATTCTTGCAAAAGTTTCTCACGGTATCGGCATAGATATTCCCTGCCCTTCCGCAGAAGGTGAAATGAAAATGCTCTGTTCGCTTGCCGAAAAAGCCGCAGGCGGTGAGTTCATCGGCGGAAAAAACAGGGGACTTTCTTCGATTTTTGATATGCTGAACTTAAAAGACGGTGAAAAGCCTGTCGGAAATATTCTGCGTTATGACGAAAGCAAGAGAATTTTCACTTGCCATGATAAATATGAAAATCAAACACAAACTATAGATACAGCCGCAGCTCAGGCGGATTTTGAAAATATACGGAACACGGAACAATGGTTTGAAGCACTTCAGAAATATGCGTCGGATCTTCCCTGTACGGAGAGCAGTGAACTATCCGTTTACGGCTATACAAAACTTGCTTGTGCATTCGGCAGTGCAACGGCTGTTTACTGCAGTGAAAACGGTTTTTCCGATGACATCGAAAGTAAAAATACTTTTGTTCTCTACACAGCAGATTTTTCGGGCATACAAAATTTTATTTATACAATAATCAATGAAGACGCATTGAAAATGCTCCGTGCAAAATCTTTTTTTATTGAAATAGTCATGGCTCAGCTTACGGCTGAAATTACGGATATGTTCGGACTGATGAGTGCAAATGTACTCTATAGCGGCGGCGGTCACTGCTATATGCTTTTGCCGAATGTAAAGGAGTGCAGGGATAAACTTGAAAAACTGCATAAGAATATGAATCAATGGAGTATGGAGCATTTCGGAAACAGTCTTTCGGTTGTCTGGGATATTCGTGAATGTTCCGTGAATGATTTCCTGAATAAGCCTGACGGAGCTTATGCAGGGCTTTTCAGTGGTTTGTCGGGGCAGATGGCAAAGAAAAAAATGCACAAATACTCTTTTGATGAAATTGTTTTCATGAATGAAAGCGGTGCAGATATTGACGGCAAAAGAGAATGTAAAATCTGCGGTGCATCTTCAAAGCACGTCAGTAAAGATGAGAATGAATGTGAGTGGTGCAATGCTTTCAAAAAGATGTCAAAGGTCATTACAAACAGAAATGAATGTTTTGCCGTGCTGAAAGATGAAACAGGCGGGGCTGTACCGTTTTTCTCATACAGTGACAAGGCATATTTTTATTTCGGGGAAAGCGAAATAATACAGGCACAAATGGAAAATAACAATGTCATGCGTGTATTCTGCAAAAATGAATATCCGTCCGACTTTATTGAAAAATACAGTAAAAGTTATGTGATTGACGTATGCGATTATGCTTATGACAATATGCTTGAAAATCTTTCGGAAAGTTCGGAAGGCGTGAAACGTCTGGGAGTGCTGAGAATGGACGTTGATAATCTGGGAAGTACCTTTATTTCAGGTTTTGGCAAAAAATATGTCAATATCGGCAGAACGGCTGCCCTTTCCGCACAGCTTACGGGATTTTTCAAAAATAACCTGACATATCTGCTGGAAAGTAAAGATTACAAAATCAATGTGCTGTATTCGGGCGGTGATGATGTTTTTCTTGTAGGCTCGTGGAATGATGTCATATCGGCAGGTATGGAAATTATCAGGGAATTCAAACAACTGACAGGCGGAAAACTCTCTGTTTCAGGCGGTATCGGTATATATGACCATAAATATCCCGTTGCGAGATTTGCGGCGGAAACGGAAGAACTTGAAGCCTGCTCAAAGAATAATACATATAAAGACGGTGAAAAAGAAAAATGCAAGAACTCCGTAACGCTGTTTTACGCCGATAAACAAAAAAGTCAGACATACAACTGGCAGGAATTTGAAGAAAAAGTCATGAATGAAAAGCTGTCATTCCTGTCATCATTCATTAAAGGCGACAACGGAAAAGGAAACAGCTTTTTATATAAACTTCTGGAATATCTGCGGGGAATTGCCCGGCGCAAAGATAAAATCAATATTGCCCGTGCAGCCTATCTTCTGGGAAGAATGTGTTCCGGAATCGACGGAAACCAACAGAAACAGATTTTTTCAAAAACCGTATTCGGCTGGATATATTCGGGCTCGGAAAACGACATAAAACAACTGATAACAGCCATCAGCATATTTGTATATCAGGAGAGGAGTGCAAAATAAAAATGA
>ONIF01000137.1 GCA_900317795.1 uncultured Eubacteriales bacterium
TGCTTTCAACACTCCTTTTTATATAATTATATTACATAAAGCAATTGATTGTCAATTATATATTGTCCTCTTGCAAACTGATTTATCAATCAAAAAATTTAAAAAACGTATAAATAAGCGTTTTGAAATTTTGTGGAATTTTTATATAAATAACTCACTTTTTTGTTTGAACGGGATTGGCAGGCAAATGTATAAATTTGTATTATGTGCAATATGTATAAAGGGAATAGGGGGTTTTTGTCGCAGATTTATTGTTTTTGAGATAATTGACGAAATCATGGTATCTGTTTTAATGCTATATGCACAAATTATAGCTTTTTATAAAATAAACATTGAAGTCTGAATATTTTTGTGATAAGATAATAAAGAGAAATTATAATTGTCAGTAAAGCTGATGATTTGGTGTTATTAAAAAAATTTTTTAAGAGTGTGGTGTGTTTATGAAATCAGTAGCTACTGTTCTGCAAATTACTCGTGGTCTTCTCATACTCACCCCGTCCGAGTATGAAAAATCCGACGGCGGTTTGCAGATTAAATCCAGAAAGGGAAGTTCCGGTTCTGCAACTGTATTCAATGTTCCGCAGGTGTTTGAACTGAATGATTCACTCAAAGAACGCCCCTATGAAAAGTCGGAGGAACTTGCGGCTTTTGTGAAAAGCTGTGCGGCAAGCGTAAAAATGGAGCTTGGTGACATATTTATGTGTATTGAGGACGAAGATATCCTCATTACAAAGGAATATAAGCACCCTGTTGCAAAAGATAAGCTTCTTCCGACATTCGCCCGCGTGGAAGCCGAAAACGTACTTCATGCAGATGTTGCCAAATATACCGTACTGAACTTTGAGTACGGTCAGCAGTACGGCAAGGCAAGCAAGGCAGAAGATGTTTCAGCGTCACTTTTTGCAATGAATACCGCCTTGCTGACGGATATACGTGCTAATTTTGAGGCGGCAGGACTTCATATTGCAAAAATTTCACCTCCTATTGCAGGTATGCTCTATACGGCAAAAATGGATATTAACTCCTCTACAAGAAGTATTGCCCTGCTCAGCGTTGACTATGCGGCAATAAGACTTGTTATCCTCAGAAACGGTGCACCTGTTTTCCAGCAGTCATATTCAAGTGTCCTTGAAGATATAGTTGAATTGCTCATGCTTGAATTCGGTATGAGTAAGCTCGGTGTGCTTGAATTGATAAGAGATGAAGGTCTTGGTGTCTGCAATAAGTGCCATTCCGCACAGACAAGAAAGCAGACGATGACTATGCTTTCCAATGCGGTCAGTGAGGTTGTCCGCAGTCTGAGAATGGTAATGTCAACCATGCGTATCGACATAGACCTTATTGTGTATTGCGATACTCTTGCCAAACTCCCCAATCTTGCCAACTACTGCCGTCAGGAAGGTCTGAGTGCTCCGAATGAGAGCGTAATAAGCCTTTTCTCGGGCGGAAAAGTTCCTCCCACAGCAAGCCAGGCTGCCGTACAGAGCGGATATGATGCAACATCATTTATTACATTCAACGGCTTGCTCAATATGCCTATCGGTGAGGCTAACCTCCTCAGAGGCAGCATTCTTTCCGATGTTGTAAAAGAGAATAAGTCAAAGATAGGAAATTTTGTTGCAGGAGGTGTAGGTGTTGTTGCATTCGCCTGGATGGCAATCGTAGGCGGCTGGTGGGCAGCACTTCAAATCAGAGAAAATAATGATATTGCAACCCTTGCAGAACCTAAATATAAGAGAGCCGAACAGCTTGTTAATGATGAAAGAAATTATACAGAGAAGCTTGAAAATCTCCGTATAGATATTGCAACTCTTCCGAGAACCGTCATGAAAACTTCGGGAATTGTTACACACTTCTTTACGGATATAGAAGAACAGCTTGAAAGTACTTCGGGAATCAGTTTCACACATTCGACAAATACCATTTCTACTTCAATGCTTGCAAAAGACTTCGACGCATTTGTTGATTTCAGATATAAGACAAATGATGACGGATATTTCTACATAGACGATTTCTTTAATGCAGGTCGTCAAAAACTTTCGGGAAGCAATACGACTACGGAAGCGTATGGATATTCGGGTTCGCTTGTCCTGACAATCACCGAAAAGGCAATGACCGAGGGTGCGGAAGAATTTGAAAAAGAACTTGCCGAAAAAGAAGCTGAAAATGAAAAGAAAGAAGAAGAGGAAAAGAAAAAAGAATCTTCTTCAAGTGAAAGCAGCCAGTCTTCAAAGTCAGCGGTATGATCAGATACGGAGGTAAAAATTTATGAACAAAAAACAATCAAAACAACAGCTTGTAATTCCCGGATTTGTCTGGGCGATAGCTGTTATCATTATCTTATGCATAGTATTCATGTTCCTCGTACAGGCACCGTTTTCGGAAAAGATAGGCAAGTATAATGCAGACCATGAGTCCGCACAATCACAGATAGCACTCTTTGAAGACTATCTTGCACGTGCCGACCAGGTTGAAGCGAATATTGCAAAAATGAAAGAAGAATACAACGAAGAAAGCAAAAAACTCCATGTCAATGCAACGGAATTTCCGAATGACGTAAGAAACATGGTAAATCAGCTTAATATACAGCTTGACTCGGTAAGTTCGTCGGAAGGTTCTACCGACGGTGAGGGCAGAGTTTCATCAACAGGCGATCCCCTCTATGTTTCAAGCATATCTCTTTCATTCTCGGGTACAGAGGCAGACCTCCTCTCAACTCTTGATTACTTTGAGCTTGAGTCAGACGGTTCTTACTATGTAGAAAGCCTTACCGTTACGGAAGCTAACAGCAGTTCGGCAGTTAAAACGACAGAAAAAAGATATAATATATCTCTCACTCTCAGCCTCTACTTCTTCCCGCAGAAAGTTGATGAAGTAGAAAATATGACACCGATCGTTTCGGGAAGTGACGCTGCAGTAAGTCCTGCAACATCTTCGGCATCTTCAGCATCATCTGCTGCATAATATGAATATATGGGATTATCTTAATACCGTAGGCGGCATGATATGGACAGCAGCTTGTATTCCTCTGGGAATATTCCTTTCATGGCTTTTAGTATGGGTAATAAACCGTATCCCTGCAAAGTGGCTGTGTGACTATGGCGAAGAACCGTCTGAGGAACTTCTCTCGGGAAAAAGAGTCTGCTTTAAAAAAGAGGGCATTATAACGGCAGTTATCTTTTGTATCAGTCTTGTTATGTGCCGCCTGCAGTTTAACAAGGGGTTTGATATATATTTTATCGTGTTGTCACTGATTGTCTTTTTTGCAGTGATGACGGCAGTGTGCGATATTAAATATATGATAATACCCGACCAGTTTACGATAGCTATCGGAATACTTTCGGCGGCTGTCAGCGTGTATGATATAATAAGAGGTTTTAAGATACTTCATTCCGAATGGTGGGCAGTGCTTGTCGGAATTGCAATAGGCGGCGGTGCCATGATGATAATAGACCTTATCGGAATGCTTGTGTATAAAAAAGACGGCATGGGTTTCGGTGATGTGAAACTTTTTGCGGCTGTGGGAATACTTACGGGATTTCCCGGAACGATATATGCATTTATCCTGTCTTTGATAACTGCAACCGTCTGCTTTTTATTCATCATGCTGTTTTCAAAAATAAGGAAAAATGAAACAAAAGATGAAAGTGCGACTGAAAACGAAACAGAAGAGGAAAGTAAAACGGAAGATACTGTTTCGGCAAGTTCCTATCTTGCATTCGGTCCGTATATTTCGGCAGCCCTAATAGGCTACATAGTCTTTTTTGACACGATTTATTATCTCGCAAATCTTTATCTTGAACTTTTCTAAATCTTAACGGGAGGATACCATGAGAGTAAGCAATTTGAAAATCGGACAGATTCTTATCAATGAGGGCGACATAACGGAAGAACAGCTTCAAAGTGTGCTTGCGAAACAAAAGGAAGAAGCTAACAAAGGCAAAAGAATTGCAGACCTTCTGATTGAAGAAAAATATGTTACTGAACAACAAGTCTGCAAGGCTCTTGAAAAACAGTTGTTGATACCTTATGTTGACCTTGACGAACTTAAACTTCCTGATGATGTCGGCAGTCTGATACCCGAAGAAATGGCTACAAGTAATCAGGTAGTGCCTATCGAAAAGGAAGGTCGTTTTCTTACGGTTGCAATAGCCGATCCCCTTAACTATCAGGGACTGAAAGATATATCTATTGCAACAAAAATGAAAGTTAAGGCGGTTATAGCCGAAAAATCGAAGATAGATGCAAAACTCCGTGAACTCTATGCGGCTCAGAAGGCTCTCGACGATGCAAAGGAATTTCTTGAATCAAAGGGCAGTACCAAAACACAGGCTCAAATCGAGGCTGAGGAAGCAGCAAAAAGTGCCAACGGTGATGACCAGCCTATCATTCGTTTCGTTAATAACATGATAGAAGAGGCTATCCGTACAAAAACCTCCGATATTCATATAGAGCCTATGGAAAAATGCCTCAGAATCCGTTTCCGTATAGACGGTCATTTACAGATATATATGGAAACTGCCGCTGAACTTATCCCTTCGGTAACTTCCCGTATCAAATTTATCGGCAACATGAACATTGCCGAAAAACGTATCCCGCAGGACGGTCGTATCAACTACCGTGTAGGCGGAAAGGAAATTGACTTCCGTATATCCGTTCTCCCGAGCCTTTTCGGTGAGAAGATAGTTATGCGTATTACGACTTCTCTGGGAATGGAACTGAAAAAAGAAAATATCGGCTTCCTCCCCGAGAATTTGAAAAAATTTGACCATCTCGTAAAAAGTAACCGTGGTATCATTCTTGTTACGGGTGCTACCGGTTCCGGTAAATCAACCACTCTTTATACGGCTCTGCATGAGGTAATGTCGGAGGATATCAATATCATCACCGTTGAGGACCCTGTCGAAATGATTTGTCCCGGCATAACTCAGGTTCAGACCAATGAAAAAGCAGGTCTTACCTTTGCGGCAGCCCTCCGAAGCATTCTTCGTCAGGACCCGGACATTATCATGCTCGGTGAGATTCGTGACGGTGAAACAGCAGGTATCGCTGTTCAGGCGGCTATCACAGGTCACTTGGTTCTCTCTACACTCCATACCTATGATGCTCCCAGCTCCGTTGCACGTCTTGTCGATATGGGTATTGAGCCTTACATGGTATCTTCTGCTTTGCTCGGTATCATCGCACAGAAGCTCGCCCGTCGTCTTTGTACGGAATGTAAGGAGGCTTATGAACCCGACCAAAATGAGCGTATTTCTCTGAATATACCCGAAACCGAAAAGATAACCCTTTACAGAAAATGCGGCTGCGACCGCTGCAACAGAAAAGGTTACAGAGGACGTATCGCTGTGCATGAAGTAATGATGCTTACTACTACCCTCAAAAGAGCCATCACGGAAAATAAGAGTACAGATGAACTCCGTGACCTTGCCATTGCAGAGGGTATGATACCTATGAAAGAAAATGTAAGGCGTGACGTTCTGGCAGGTCTTACTTCTTACGAGGAATTTATCGATATGACGATTTCAAACGACTAATGAATTTATAATTCATAATTCATAATTCATAATTTCATGGTTAGTTTTTGGCTGAATATTTTTATTCTCTGAATCAAATTTTGAATATTATAAAAATCATTATGCATTATGCATTATGCATTATGCATTATTGCTTCCGATATTCATATCGCATCGGGCAACCACCCTGCATATCGTCTTCACGGCAATGTTATATTTACAAATGACCCGGCTTTGAATGAAGCCGAAGTTACTGCTATTATCAAGGCAGTCCTCAACCAGTCACGTTTTGAAACTTTCTTACAGACAGGTGAAGCCGATGCCGCTGTTGAAATAGGTGAGTGCGGACGTTTCAGAGCGAATGCGTTCAGACAGCGTAACGGTACGGCTCTTGTACTTCGTATTATTAACAGTGTTGTTCCAGAGCTTTCCACCCTCAGCCTTCCTGCATCAATTAAGAAAACGCTTGACCTTAATTCAGGTCTTGTGCTTGTATGCGGTCCTACCGGTTCGGGTAAATCAACAACCCTTGCGGCTCTTATCAATGAATTGAATAAGTATAAGCAGAAGCATATCGTAACTATCGAGGACCCTGTTGAATTCTTGCATACTCCCAAACGCTGCATTATCAATCAAAGAGAAATCGGTCTTGACAGCCGTTCCTATCCTATGGCACTTCGTGCTGCCATGCGTGAGGATCCCGATATTATACTTGTCGGAGAAATGCGTGACCGTGAATCTATTCAGATAGCCCTTACCGCTACCGAAACAGGTCACTTGGTTTTCTCTACCGTACATACAGAGGGTGCCGCAAAAACGATCGACCGTCTTGTTGATATATTCCCGCCCGACCAGCAGCAGCAAATCAGAGTTCAGCTTTCCACTTCTCTTAAAGCTGTTATCTCGCAAAGACTTCTTCCCCGTGCAGGCGGCGGACGTATTGCAGCCTTTGAAATCATGTTCTGTACGACCGCTATCAGCAACCTGATACGTGAAAATAAAGTTGCCAATATCCAGCAGTCTATTCAGCTCGGTCAGCAGTACGGCATGATTACCATGAGCAAGAGTATAGATAACCTCCTTGCACAAGGTCTTATCACGGAGCAGATCGCAAGAGCTTGGAACTTCGATATAGGCGATACCGATGCAAGAAGATAAAAAAGGGAGGGAACGTAATTGAAGTATAAATATACTGCGATGAACAGTAAGAACCAGAAAAAAGAGGGTACAGTCGATGCTTCTTCACAGACCGAAGCGATTGCTACTCTGCGTTCAAAGGGACTTATTGTTCAGGACATCGTTGAAACGGGTGAGGCTACCGAAAGTATCTGGGATATGGATATAGGCGGTGACATCCATACAAGAAAAATAAAACCCAAAAAACTCCTTATGTTCTTTAACCAGATGGGCATGATGATGAAAGCAGGTATTAACCTCTCCATGTCAATGGACATCATGATACAAACCGAGAAAGACAGCGGAATGAAGAAAATTCTTCAGGAAATCAATGAAAACCTTTACAGCGGTTTTACTCTCTCCCAGGCAATGAGAAACTTTGCAGGTTTTCCGGGTGTTTATCTCAGTATTATCGAAGCCGGTGAGGCTAACGGACGTATCGACTCCGCTTTTGAGCAAAGTGCGTTGATTTGTAAAAAAAGTATGGCTCTTGCAAGTAAAATCAAGAGTGCCATGATGTATCCGATATTCCTTATCGTTCTCGTAATCGGTGTTATTATCATCTTTACCGTATTCGTTATTCCGAACTTTGCAGGAGTTTATGACGGCTTCGGTGCGGAACTTCCCGCAATTACCCAAATGCTGCTTGACTTCTCGAACTTCCTTATTAACTACTGGTTCATAACCGTGGTGGTAGTAGGTGCTATTGTATTCGGATTTATTATGCTCAAAAAGAACAATGCTCAGTTTGCCATGCTGGTGGCAGAGTATCTTCTGAAAATACCGCTCGTCGGACCGATTATCCGTCAGAGTGCTTTGGCACGTTTCTGCCGTCTGATGTCAACCCTTACAGATGCAGGTATCCCTATTCACAGAGCAATGGCTCTCGCAAGAGATGCAGTACCTAATATATATGTAAGAGAAAAAGTTCAGGCAGTGCTTGATGACGTTCAAATCGGTGTTACTATCAACGAGGCTATGGCAAAACATGCCGTATTTGATTCAATTCTTGTTTCTATGATTCGTGTCGGTGAGGAATCGGGTATGCTTGGCGATTCTCTTATGAAAATGGCTGACCTCTTTGAAACTCAGACAGACGAATCTACTCAGAAGCTTACAGACTCTATGACTCCTATCATGACAGTTGTGATAGGCGGTGTCGTAGGCGTTCTCGTAGTCGGTATGTATATGCCTATGTTCAGTATGTACAGTATCATCAAATAATATTTCTGCGACTATTTCAGAAAAGGGCAGATCTCCGTTTTTTCGGGGCTGCCCTTTTTATAAAGTAAAGCATATTTTATCGGATTAAATATTTTATCAAAAAATTTACAATTTTTTAACAAATAATTTGTAGGAAATGTTAGTGAAAAATGACTTGAATAGAATTTTATTTATAGTATAATGTAATTATGTATAATTATTTCTTGCACCATTAAAAAGGGGGAATTTTTTATGAACAGTAATCTGCGGCAAAAGATACCAAAGTATAAATCAAGGGCAGGTATGTCGTTGACGGAGCTTATCGTCGGTGTTACGATAATAGCGTTGGTGCTTGGGTCGGCTGCGGGGGCAATCGTCACCGGCTATAAGACTACCATTGACAATGCCGAGCGTAACAGGGTGGCTGCCATGAGTGCCTCCATGAACGAGGTCATAATGAAAGCGGTCAAAAACTGTGCATTTTCAAACAAGCACGAGGCAAGCAAGCATTTTTTGAAATCGGATATATTTCCGGCCGATACTTCCACCGAAAGTCCGAGTCCCGTGCCGATGGTGACAGATGACAACCTTGCTGCCGAGCCTGTACATCAGGCTGCATTGTCGCTTTTTTCAAAGACATATATGTCCACTATGGAACATGAAGAAGATATGTATGTATATCAGAATGCCGACGTGCAGGTAACGTATGTCGCAAATGAGGTCAATTATGCTTCTGTTTCATTTCCCGATGCGGACTATGAGGTACAGTATTGTTTGATTCTTGACTCTACCCGCCATATCCAGACAACGAAAGATGTGCCTATCAACGGGATAGAAATAAGAACGGTTGTCTATACATCATCTCAGATTCCGGAAGAAGTGGTTTCTTTCGTGCCGTACAAAACGCAAAAGAGAGTGAAGTGAGGGGGAACGATATGAAAAAGTTTAGATCGAAAAAAGGTATGACATTGGTTGAGCTTGTTGTTACTATCGCTATTCTTGGTATCGTTTCGGGATTTTCTCTTACAATAGTGGTTACCGCAATGAATAACTACTCCGAAGCGGCTATCGTGCAGGGTGACCAGGATACCGCTCTTATGCTGGAGGAATTTATCGTAAGACAGGCGAGAGTGGCAAGCAAAATACAGTTTGTTGAAAATGACGACCTTGTGGATAACGGCACGGGAAGCATAGAACCTAAAAACAACAAACAGGGCTATTATATAGCCAAAGTCGGAACAAATGTTGAAACGTTTGTCTATGCGATAGAGGACGCAGCAACAGGTGAATATAATTTTGAGGGTTCCGATCCCCAAAAATATACCACCTTTTCGTATGAACACGTCAGTGAGATAACCATATCACCAAAATATTATCAGAGCCAATAGCGAAGAGCAATATCAACTAACCTATTGATTAATCAATATTGCCCCGCTACATATTTTCAGTCATTTAATTT
>ONIF01000109.1 GCA_900317795.1 uncultured Eubacteriales bacterium
ATCCCAACCGCTGAATGTGTATGAATACTGTGCAGTTGCTGTTTTTGTAGGAGTTGCACCGTCATAAGAGGGAATTGTGCCTTCCTCAACATCCTCGTCAGTTTCGAGAGTTGTACCATCGTAGTTCTTCCATGTTACTGTGTAGGTTAATGGGGCGTGACCTTCTGTAAAGTATCCGGGGGTAGTACTTTCCGGACCGCCGTCAATGCGTGCATATTCTGTGGTTTTTTTAGTGTTGCTCCATGCTGTTCCCTTACCGCCGACAAGGTTTTCACAATTACCGAACATTGAATACTCACTCGTTACATTACTTGTATTCCAGTCTTTGTCAGCATAGATTTTTTTCAATGCATTACAGCCGGAAAACATACAAAACATACTTGTAACATTTTGAGTATTCCAACCGTTCACATCAACTGATTTAAGTGAATTACAGTTATAGAACATATACGCCATATCTGTAACATTTTGGGTATTCCAACTGCTCAAATTAAGTGATGTAAGTGCATTACAGCCATAGAACATATCTTCCATGGTTTTAACAGAAGAAGTATTCCAACTGCTCAAATCAAGTGATGTAAGTGCATGACAGTAATAGAACATATCCCTCATATCCGTAACCTTGGAGGTATTCCAACCGCTTATATTAAGTGATGCAAGGGAACTACAATAATTAAACATATGATGCATATCAGTAGCGGCACTTGTATCAAGATTGGACAAATTCATTGAGGTTGCCTTTGTCAAATTATAAAACAGATAGCTTACGTTTGCACTTGTCTTAGTACCCGTTTCGACATACACTTCAGTTATAGTGTTTCTTATACTGCTGTCGGCACACCACGGTATATTCATGGAACTGCCTGCATTTGGGATAGTACCTTTAATGTAGAGTTTGCCGTTTTCAACTTTCCATTGGCAAGTTTCCCATGTGGTATAGTCTGCCGCATTGGCGGTAATGTTTGTGCCGATAATATCGGCAATGGGTGACATGACTGCCGTACCCGATACAAGCGTGACTGCCAGTGCCGCACACAATGCACGATACAGCCACTCATTTTTCTTTTTTGCCATAAAAATTCCTCCTGTTTTCAATAATTTTTGGGTAATTCCCCTTATATTACATTATATCACATTCAAAGATATTTTTCAACAGCTGTTTAAAAAATCACATTGCACACTGCACATTGCACATTGCTAATTGCTAACTGCTAATTGCTAATTGAAAAAACCGCACTCTTACTGATTTTTTCGGTAAAGGTGCGGTTTTTTCATAAGCCTGCCCGAAGGGAGTCGAACCCTTGATCTTCAGAGTCGGAGTCTGATGCATTATCCAACTGTGCTACGGACAGAAATTTTTTATATACAGTAAGAATTATAGTAACATATTTTTTTCAAATTTGCAAGAAATATATTTGTAAAAATTTCTGTATTATGATATAATAGAATTTGGAGGGATTTTTTGTGGATATAAAACAAGGCGATATGCTTGAAATGAAAAAACCGCACCCCTGCGGTAAAAAAAACAATAAACAATTCTATGTGCTCAAAGTGGGAATTGACTTTAAATTGAGGTGCATGGGCTGTCTGCATGAAATTATTATTCCAAGAGTTAAGGCAGAAAAAAATATTAAAAAAATCATAAGAGAGGATAATGGCGTTGTTTGAGAAAGTGCAGGTTTTTGAAAGCAGGTATGAGGAACTGTCACAAAAATTATGTGACCCGTCTGTTGTATCTTCACCCGAACTCTATGCAGAGGTAATGAAAGAATACAAGTCTGTTGAGCCTCTCGCTCTGAAATACAGAGAGTACAGGAAAATTTCATCCGACATTGAGGAAATAAAGGAAATTCTCAATGAAAATGATACCGATACGGAAATGTTTGAAGAAGAAAAGCAGGCTCTTGAAGAAAAGCTTGAAAGCGTTTCGGAAGAAATGAAAATACTGCTTTTGCCGAAAGACCCCAATGATGACAGAAATGTGATTATAGAAATAAGGGGCGGTGCAGGCGGTGAAGAAGCTGCATTATTTGCGGCAGTCCTTTTCAGAATGTACAGTATGTATGCCGTAAAAAAGGGCTATAAAACAGAGCTTATCAATGCAAATGAAACGGAACTGGGCGGTTATAAAGAAATAAGTTTCATGCTGACGGGTGAGGGGGCTTATTCCAGACTGAAATATGAAAGCGGTGTTCACCGTGTGCAGAGAGTGCCCGAAACCGAAACCCAAGGCAGAATACATACTTCAACAGTTACTGTTGCCGTACTGCCCGAGGCTGATGACGTGGAAGTAACTATCAATCCGTCCGATTTGAGAATAGACACGTTCCGTTCCAGCGGTGCAGGCGGTCAGCATATCAATAAAACGGAGTCTGCCATAAGAATTACGCATATCCCCACAGGACTTGTTGTGGAATGCCAAGATGAAAGAAGTCAGTACAAAAATAAAGATAAAGCCATGAAAGTGCTGAAATCAAGACTGCTTGAAGCGGAGCGTGAAAAACAGCAGAGTGAAGTTGCCGAAAAAAGGCATTCCCAGGTAGGTACAGGCGACAGAAGTGAACGTATTCGCACCTACAACTATCCTCAGGGCAGAGTGACAGACCACAGAATAGGGCTTACTCTCTATAAAATAGACGACATTCTCAACGGAAACATAGATGAAATCATAGACGCACTTATCACAGCAAACAGAACCCAACAACTCAATAATGAGGAGGAATGAATTTATGCTGGACAGAAAAAAATTTGTAATTACGTGGTGGGACAAGCTGAAAATAGCTGTCGGTATTATGGCTTTGCTTCTGGTAATCGTGCAGATTTCGGCAGCCGTTAAAATGATTAACCGCAATAAAGAAGAAATTCCCATGATAACCCCCGACAAGTATGCCGAACTTAAAGTAGGTGATGTCATGTCAGCCGAAATAACAAAAGATGATATTATCTTTAACTTTGTCGGCAGTAATGACGAACTCAGTTACTATCTCGTAAAAGTAGGTGATGACCATGCGGTTATTATGAGAATGCCTTCAAACAATTCATGTGATGCTGCTATATATGCAATGCTTGCGGGGCAAATGGATAAAACGACAATTAAGGGCAGAGTGAATATCCTTGTTGAAACCGATATGGCTGCCGTCAATCTTTTGGTTCTTTCGGGTGACGCACTCTATAAAAAAGGCTTGAGCCGACATCTTGATGAAGTGATATTGAGATATACGCTTGATATAGCCCTTTATGATGCAACGGCAAATACAAAATATATCATTGCCACAATAGTCGGTGCATTGCTGATGATAGCAGCGACTGTATGGGCATTCTGGAAGCCGTTCAAAAAAATCGGTTTGGGCTATGCCGCAAGATTGGGAAAAATAGACCTTGACCTCATTACAAAAGATGATATTAGCGTTGAACAGGGCTGGTTTACAGATGAAACACAAAAAGAAAACTATATCAACTCCCTGCCCGAAAGAAAAATTGATGAGAATTTTAAAACTGTCGATTTCTATGAAAGCGGAGTAAATGACGAGGGAAATTTCTATGTAAAGAAAAAAATTGACGTTGATAAAAAAGAACCCGATGACGAAAACGGCTTCCGCCACAAACACATGAACTATTGAACAATGTGCAATGTGCAGTGTGCAATGTACAATTATACGGAGTTTTGATTTATGAAAACATTGATATTGAATGAAAATGAAATTGAAAAAGCCGCTGATATAATCAAAAACGGTGGATTGGTTGCCATGCCTACCGAAACCGTTTACGGACTTGCGGCAAATGCCCTTGACGGAAAGGCTGTTGCAAAGATTTTTAAAGCCAAAGGCAGACCTATGGATAATCCCCTTATCGTGCATATATCCGATATTTCACAGATATATCCGCTGGTACGGGAATTTCCCGACAAAGCACGGATTTTAGCCGAAAAATTCTGGGCAGGTCCTCTTACAATTATTTTGCCTAAATCCGATATTATCCCCAATGAAGTCAGTGCAGGACTTGACACCGTTGCAATACGATTTCCCTCAAACAAAATTGCACAGGCTTTAATATCCAAGTCAATGCCGCTTGCCGCACCCTCTGCCAATCTCTCGGGCAGTCCAAGTCCTACCAATGCCCGTCATGTCTTTGACGATATGAACGGCAGAATTGATGCAATTATTGACGGCGGTGAATGTGAAGTAGGCGTAGAATCTACCGTTATAACCCTTGCAACAGATACTCCAAGACTTTTAAGACCGGGCGGAATTACCGTTGAACAGCTGAGAGAGGCTATCGGAGATGTAATCATAGATGACGCTGTATTGAACCCTCTGAAATCGGGCGAAAAGGCTGCAAGTCCGGGCATGAAGTACAAACACTATGCCCCAAAGGCTCATATTATTTTGCTTGAGGGAAGTGACAGCGATTTCATTGAATACGTCAACTCCCGCAAGGCTGAGGGAGTGGCTGCATTGTGCTATGACGAAGATATTGAAAAATTGGAAGTTCCCAATATCCCTATCGGTCACGCTGATGACTATGAAATG
Organism: uncultured Eubacteriales bacterium; assembly: GCA_900317795.1. Lineage (GTDB taxonomy): Bacteria > Bacillota > Clostridia > Oscillospirales > Acutalibacteraceae > UBA1213. The sequence continues at coordinate 4,530 of ONIF01000109.1, forward strand.
CAGTCGCACAAGCTTTTTTCTTCTCTGAGAAATGCAGATGAACAAGGCTTTCAAACCGTTTATGCACACTGCCCCAAAACCGACGGAATGGGACTTGCCGTCTATAACAGAATTATCCGTGCGGCAGGCTTTGAGGTGATAGCTATATGAAAACTAAATTCATAGGTCTGACAGGTCAGACGGGGGCAGGAAAAAGTACAATATCGAAATTTGCCGAAAAAATGGACTGTAAAATCATCAATGCCGATAAAGTTGCAAGAGAAGTTATGAAAAAAAATTCGGAATGCCTAAAAAGGCTTGCGGAAATTTTCGGAAGTGATATAATAAATATTGACGGCAGTTTGAACAGAAAGCTGCTTGCACAAAGGGCTTTCTCCTCAAGAGAAAATACAAATATTCTCAACGGCATAACTCACCCTGCCATAATTTCAAAAGTAAAAGAATATATTGATATGTACTCAAAAGAAAGCGGTATGATAATATTTGACGCACCGCAGCTTTTTGAAAGCGGAGGAAATGAAATGTGTGATAAAATCATTGCAGTAATTGCCCCTGCCGATGTCAGAGTACAAAGAATTATATCCCGTGACGGCATTTCCGAACAAGAAGCACTTTTGCGTATCCATGCACAGCATGATGAAAATTTCTATATATCAAAATCCGACTATATCATAGACGGTTCGCAAACTCTTGAAAGCGTTCAAAAACAGTTTGAAGAAATTATGAAAAAGGTGATGGAGGAATGAAAAAACAAATCACAGCAGCCGTTATCCTTGCAGCCGTATTTTTCGGCATGATTGGTATTGCATACGGTTTGAAACACGTCAACCGTGAATATACATATAGTGACTATCCTCTTAAATATGAAAAAGAGGTGAATGAGGCAGCTAAAAAATATAAAGTAGATAAAGCCCTTATATACGGTATCATAAAAACCGAAAGCAATTTTGACCCAAATGCACAATCGGGTGCAGGTGCATTGGGGCTTATGCAGCTTATGCCCGACACATTCACATGGCTGCAAACATATTATAAAGAAGAAAACAATTATGTTTTTGAGGACCTTACAACCCCCGAAATATCCATAGATTACGGAGTACAACTACTCTCCATTCTTTCAACTATGTATGAAGTGGAGGATACGATGCTGTGTGCCTATAACGGAGGCTTGGGAAATGTAGATGAATGGCTGAGCAATCCCGAATACTCCGATGACGGGAAAACGCTGAAAGTCGTGCCGTTCCCCGAAACCGATAATTACAGAAAACTCGTTGCACAAAACAAGAGTATTTATAAAAAATTATATTTCAGTTAAGAGAGGAAATGATTCGAATGGAAAAGGAAAAATCACAGTCAAAACAGCTTAAAGAAAAACTGTTTATGAGTAAAAAAGGCGGTATGCTGAAAGTAAGTGCGGAGGAAGTTGCCAATGCAGATAAATTCTGTGAGGGCTATAAAACATTCCTTGACAACGCCAAAACAGAACGTGACGCTGTAAAATACTCCGTGAAAATGGCAGAGGAAAACGGCTTTACCGAATACGACTGCACGAAAACCTACCATGCAGGCGATAAAGTGTATGTCAATAACAGAAACATGGCTTTAATGCTTGCGGTCATAGGAAAAAACGGCACTAAAAACGGTGTGCGTCTTGGAATTGCACACATAGACTCTCCCAGACTTGATTTAAAGCCCAATCCGCTTTATGAAAGCAATAATCTTGCACTTTTCAAAACACACTACTATGGCGGTATTAAAAAATATCAATGGACAACCGTTCCCCTTGCACTTCACGGAGTTGTTGCACTCAAAAACGGTGATGTCATAGATGTAAATATAGGCGAAAATGAAAATGACCCTTGCTTTGTCGTGACAGACCTCCTCCCCCACCTTGCAGTTGAACAGATGTCACAGGTGATGACAAAGGCTTTCAACGGTGAACATCTTAACGTACTCGTAGGCAGCCGCCCCTTTAACAATGACGAGGAAAGCGAAAATGTCAAATTGAACATCATGAACATTCTTTTTGAAAAATACGGAATTGTCGAAGAAGATTTCCTTTCGGCAGAGCGGCACTTGATGTAAAAGAACCCGAAAGCACCGTTATCACTGTTCTTACAGACCGTGAGGAAATCGGCAGTGACGGCAATACAGGCATGAAGTCAACCTACATGGCAGACTTTATTGCAGACCTTGCAAAAGCTGACGGCATGGAACTCCGCCACGTTATGAGAAAAAGCATTTGCCTTTCCGCTGACGTAAATGCCGCTTTTGACCCGACTTATGCCTCCGCTTTCGAGCCAAACAATGCCTGCTATATCAACAACGGTGCAGTTATCACAAAATACACGGGCAGCGGCGGTAAATACAGCACTTCCGACGCTTCCGCTGAGTATATGGCTCAAGTAAGAAAAATTCTTGATGATAAAAAAGTCCTCTGGCAGACAGGCGAACTTGGAAAAGTTGACGGCGGTGGTGGTGGTACTATTGCAAAATTCGTTGCAAATCTCAATGCAGATGTTGTGGATTTGGGCGTACCCGTTCTTTCTATGCACGCCCCCTTTGAAGTCGTTTCAAAACTTGATGTATATGAAACTTACAGGGCTTTGTTTGAGTTTTACAGCTTCTGAAATATGTAAAACCTGACGATTTTAGTATATCCTTTCAGGACATTTTCTACAATAAATTGTCGCTGAAACTCGATTTGTTAATTTTTTTGTAACAATTATATTACAATCA
>ONIF01000230.1 GCA_900317795.1 uncultured Eubacteriales bacterium
GCAGCTGTTGAACTTGCAAAAGCTCCCGAAAATGAAAATAAAACCATTGTTGCGGTATTGCCCGACAGCGGTGACAGATATTATTCAACTCCCCTTTTCAACGAATAAATATATAAAATCCCATTGTACAAAAATAAGGTCAGTTATCATGCTGACCTTATTTTTCTTTTTTTCTTGATTGACATTACACAAATGTTAGAGTAAAATAAGTTTTATAATAAAAAATTTTTTTAAGAGGTTTTTTTTATGACATATTTAAGGAGAACTTGGGCAGAAGTCGATATAGATGCAGTTAAACACAATTTTGAAGTGATAAGAAAATCTGTTGACGGAAAATCAAAGATAATGTGCGTGATAAAAGCCGACGCTTACGGACATGGTGCGGTTTTTATTGCAAAACTTTATGAAAAACTGGGTGCAGATTGGTTTGCGGTTTCCAATATAGAGGAGGCTATGCAGCTTCGTGAAAACGGCATAAAACTGCCTATACTGATACTTGGCTTTACCCCTGCATTCATGGCGAAAACTCTTGCAGATAATAACATAAGCCAGGCTGTATTTTCATACGAGTATGCAAAAGAACTTTCAGACTTTGCCTATAAAGATGATGTGACAGTGAAAATACACATCAAGCTTGATACAGGTATGAGCCGTATCGGCTTTATGTACCAGAATATACAGCGTGATAAATATTCTTTAAATCAGATAGAGGAAGTCTGTAAAATGCTCAATCTTGAGCCTGAGGGAATTTTCACTCACTTTGCACTTTCCGATGAGGGTGACGAGGGAAAAGAACCTACCATGCACCAGTTCAGATGTTTTTCAGACGCTGTCAGCAAGCTTATTACAAAGGGCTTGCATTTCAATATTATACATTGTTCAAACAGCGGTGCAATTATTGACTATAAGCAGGCACATTATGACTGCGTGAGGGCAGGCATTATTTTATACGGTCTTTCACCGTCATCAAAGCTTGACGGCAGACTTGATTTACAGCCCGTTATGCAGATAAAAAGCGTTATTGCACAAATAAAGACCGTTTCCCCCGATACGCCTGTAAGCTATGGCGGAACTTTTGTGACGGATAAAATAACAAAAATTGCAACAGTTCCCATAGGCTATGCAGACGGCTATACGAGAAGTTTGAGCAATCGTGCATACATGACCGTGAACGGACAGAAAGCCCGTGTAATCGGCAGAGTATGCATGGACCAGCTGATGATTGACATAAGCAATATAGACGGTGTAAAAGTCGGTGATGAAGTCACCGTGATAGGCGACGGCAAAAATAATACATTTTCCTTTGACGAAATGGCAAGCCTTACAGGCACGATAAATTATGAGCTTGTATGCCTTGTCGGAAAGAGAGTGCCGAGAGTGTATATACATCACGGCAAAAATGTCGGTATCATGGACAGCATAAGACCTCAAATGAATGAGGAGTGAGGAATGTGGAATAAATTTTCCGCTTATGCTTGAAATGACATGAAATTATGCATTGATAAGGAGTGAGGGATATATGAAACTGCTTGTACTTGACGGAAACAGCATTTTGAACAGGGCATTCTATGGAATAAAACTGCTTTCCACCAAAGACGGTCAATTTACAAATGCAATATACGGCTTTATGACAACTTTTATGAAAATTCTCGAAGAAAGTCAGCCGAATGCCGTTGCGATTGCGTTTGACTTGAAAGCCCCTACTTTCAGACATAAAGCCTATGACGGCTATAAATCCAACAGAAAAGGTATGCCCGAAGAACTGGCAAGCCAGCTTGAACCGCTGAAAGAGTTGCTGACGGCATTGGGCTATAAAATCGTAACGTGTGAGGGATATGAAGCAGATGATATTTTAGGCACTCTTGCAGCTGAATGCACATCAAAAGGCTATGAGTGCATGATAGCAACGGGCGACAGGGACAGTTTACAGCTTGTTTCACCGACTGTTACGGTACGAATTGCCGCCACGAAAATGGGCAAGCCCGAAGTTACTTTATATGATGAAGATAAGATAAAAGAAGTTTACGGAGTTGCACCGCCTCAACTCATAGATATAAAAGCCATTCAGGGAGATACTTCCGATTGTATTCCCGGAGTTGCGGGAATTGGTGAAAAGGGTGCAAAAGATTTGATTTCAAGATTTGGCAGTCTTGATTATATATATGAAAACATCAATACGATTGATATAAAAAAGGGTGTTCGTCAAAAACTCATTGACGGAAAGGAAATGGCATATACAAGCCGTATGCTTGGCACTATTGTTAAAGATGTTCCCATTGACAAGGATATTTCGCACTATACAAAAACGGCAGGCGACATGGAAAAGGCGAAACGTATCATGGCAAAGCTGGAATTGTTTTCTTTGATGAAAAAGATGGACTTCGGTGAAAATGCAAAACCCGAACAGGCAGATATAAAAACCGTTGAATATGCGGAGTTTGACAGCCTTGAAAAGCTGTATGAACATCTCAAAAATAAAACAGTTGATGTTATTTACCTCAATGACATTTCGATATATGACGGTGAAAAAGTTTATATAGTGCCGTCTTTAATGCCCGATTTCACGGACTTCATGCAGAACTTTTTCAAAGATGACACCATTAAAAAACGTACCCACAATGCCAAGCCCATATTTGCTGAACTTGATGAAATGGGTATCAACTGCAATTCGATAATTTTTGATACAAGCCTTGCGGCATATCTTTTGAACCCGAATGCAAGTGATTATTCTCTTGACAGGCTTTTGCAGGAATATAATATATCTGCCTATCAGTGTGAAAGGGAATGCCCCGTATTGAAATTAACACCTGTTGCAGACGTGCTCGCAAAGGAAATTGAAGATAAAAAGCAGTCTGCACTTCTGAATGAAATTGAAATACCGCTTGCAAAGGTGCTTGCGTCAATGGAAAATGTCGGATTTGCCGTTGACAAAAATGCCATTCGTGAATATGGCGTGAAACTGCAAAAGGAAATTGACGAACTGCAAAAAAGTATTTATTCTCATGTGGGATATGAATTTAATATCAATTCCCCGAAACAGCTGGCAGAGGCTTTATTTGAAAAATTAGGCTTGCCTGCAAAGAAGAAAACGAAAAGCGGTTACTCTACCAATGCAGATGTTTTGGAAGAACTGAAAGTATATCACCCTGTTATCAATGAGATACTGGAATACAGGACAGTTGCAAAGCTGAAATCAACGTATTGTGACGGTCTTGTGAAGGTCATAGACAGCGATGGCAGAATACATTCAAGCTTTAATCAGACCGAAACACGCACAGGCAGAATAAGTTCAACAGAACCGAATTTGCAGAATATTCCCGTGAGAACGGAACGTGGCAGAGAGTTCAGAAAATTTTTCACGGCAAAAGACGGATATGTTTTGGTTGATGCTGACTATTCACAGATTGAATTGAGAGTGTTGGCACACGTTGCTGATGATGAAAATATGATAAATGCCTTTAAAAACAATCTTGATATACACACTTCAACAGCCGCAAAAGTTTTCAATATGCCCGAGGACTTCGTAACACCCGAAATGCGTAGCAAAGCAAAAGCCGTTAATTTCGGCATTGTCTATGGCATAGGGGCATTTTCACTTTCAAAGGATATAAACGTGTCTGTCAAAGAGGCTGACAAATATATCAAAGAATATCTGTCGCACTATTCTGGAATTGACAGATATTTGAAAAGCGTTGTCGAACAGGCAAAAAATGACGGCTATGTAACGACAATGTTCGGCAGAAGAAGATACTTGCCCGAGCTGACATCTTCCAACCATAATTTGAGAGCATTCGGTGAGAGAGT
>ONIF01000101.1 GCA_900317795.1 uncultured Eubacteriales bacterium
TCCATTTTTCAAGAATATCTTTATCAAGGAGAATATATGAAATCATATTTCCCTTGTCCCTGTACATTGCAGAACGTGGACCTGTCTGCACTTTAAATGAAAGTTCATCTGAATGATGTATTTTTACATCAAGTTTCTTTTCAAGGAATTTTTCCACATTTCTCAAATCGGGGAATTTCTCCAAAAACGGCTGTATATCTTCGTTATCACATTCAAGCATATTCAGGCTTGACACATCAAGTACAATTCCGTTTTCCGTGAGTAAATTTTTATACGGCTCATAAAGCATATATTTACTGTTTGCAGTGGCTATCATTGTATTCGTGAGGACAAGCAGAACGGCTGTTTCAATAATGATAATTACCGTGAAAAGCCATCTTTTTTTCATCATTCCAAAAGCTAAATGAATGTATTTCATATTCCGCTCTCCCTCCTTAATTCATTGACGGATTTATTTATCATGGGCAGTATGCACAAACTCATTACAAACGTACTGAAAATTACATACGAACCTAAAATTATCGAACATATACGCAAATCGAAAAATTCAAGAAATGTGGGATAAATTGTGCCTATCATCTGCATAATGCCGAAACGGAATATCAAAAATCCGATTATATACGAAAAAATCAGTATCAGCATAATTTCCGTCAGGAGAATTGCAAAGATTTTTGCTTTCGTGCCTCCGCAAAGTGAACAGATACAAAGAGTATTTTTTCTTTTTGCAAGGATATATGTATAAAGCCTTGACAAATTCAGCATCATGACTGCCATGAGTATAAATGAAACGACATATATCATATTGTTGAATTGTTTTTCCATGAGGGGCTTAGGTTTAGGTTCTTCAAAATTCGTTGTCAGTCCTTGAAATTCCTTTTGTATCATATCGGAGATGGTGCCGAGTTCATCACCTGTCAAAGTATCATCTACTTGTATTCTCATATAAATTACGGTGAAAGTGTCGTCAATATCTTCCGAACGCATAGTGAATTCTGTACCGACATTTCCATGTTCACCGTAAGAAATTTGATTTATTTTATATTCTGTATTGCCTAATTTCAGAGTATCGCCCTCATTGATACCGATATCCATATTTTTAAGGCTTTCCTTTATGGAAAATGTGATACCGTTTTTATCAAGGTCGGGAAAATATTGTGCTTCCTCACCGCTTATGGAATAATAACTGAAATATTCTGTGGGGACATATCCTGTTATGCATATACCCAAATAATGTGTGCCAACTGCTTTCAAGATACGGTCAAGTTTTTCTTTGAAATCTTTGTATTTGGGAAGTTCATCAAGGTTTGAAGGCAATTCACCGCCATAGCACAAATAATTATTGGCCGGAACAGCTTTTTGATATTCCGAAAATACTGTTTCATCTGTGCCACGATATACGATTTTTCTTGAATTTGAGTCAAAAACAATTCCTAAAAATTTTTCGGAATCTTCATAGTTGTAATTTCCGAAATCAACCTGAAAGGCTTTTTCCCATATGGAACGGTCATCTTCCACGTCAGGCGGTTGTGTAACAGCGTCCATCATACCTGCAACGGTGAATGCCGATATGATACAGATTATCTGTGAAATGATGATGAATACAAATAAAACAGGCTTGTTTTTAAGAAAATTCCCGATATTAAGGAATATCAGCTTTATCCACATTTTCAAATGCTCCTTTCGTGTATATAATATCACCGTTGATGATGATTTGTTTGATTTTACGGGTATCAATGACAATAATTTCATCTGCCAATGCGGGATCGGGTACGGTCTTGTACTGAAATTTGATATGTTCTTCAAAGCGGTTTGTATTTTCGTTTATGCCACCGCCTGCGGAAGATATGACAAGATAATAGCTTGTGCCGTCATCGAGAGTTATCACGGAATTTTTGCTGTCTATGTCACGGAAATTGACAAGGTGAAAATTTTCATCGGGAGTGGCTTTAACAGCGGTTGACAGTGAACACGAACTTTTAATATCAAGGCTGAAATTGGATATAACGGCACTGAAATCTGTTGCGACAGGCGTTAAAATATTTGTTGCATTTATTCGGGACGGGTTGAGCCATATATTATTTTCAACGCTGTAATCGAGTGAAAAAGTTATCTCAAACGGCAGGGCAAAAGTTTTTTGAACCGTCCTGCAAAGCACATAACTCTCACCTGTGCGAATGATATGGTAATTTTCATTTTCGTTTTCAAGTAAATCCATATTGTCTATCCAAGTTTGATTGGTGACTTCATCAAAGCTTTCTTTTATGTCATATATTTTCTGTGCCGTGTAATTGACGTTTTTATAAGTAATTTCACCGCCCTGTGCATTTAATCCTCTGACATCAACACTCAAATATATTTTCATTTCGGTACGGTCATCACTCAAAAAATATCTGTTTGTATAGCCTCCTGCCAATCCCAGATTTCCCAACGGTTCACCGTCTTTCGTTCTGCACGTTATAGCACTCCTGTAATTATCATCATAAAAATCTCCTTGAACTGCATAAAGACCGTAAATATAACCATCTTCCGCAAAAGGCGAGCCGTCTTTATGAGTGGCTTTCAGCATGGCATAGACATTCTGATTATCGGCAGTAATTCCCATGACATTAACTTGTAAATTTTCATCGGGACTTGAAAAATTAACATGACGGCTTTCATAAAGTCCGACTGCATTCGGCTCACCCGTGAAAATATCATCAAATGTATCGGCAGTATTGTTTGTAATGACAGCGGATACCCCTATGACAGCAAACAGAGCAATGAAAGCTGCCGCAAACAGAAAGATAAATTTGATTTTTGGAAACGGCTTTTTTTGATTGATACCTAATTTTTCATTTGTCATGGATATGATTTTATCGGTATCAACATAATCTGACTGAAATTCATCTTCAAGTCCGAAAGTATCATCAATGCCGTTGAAAAGCTCATGTAATTTCATAGAGAAAAACCCCTTTCCGTAAGATATTTTTTTAATTTTTTGCGTGTACGGTGCAGTTTCACTTTAACGGTAGCCTGCGGGATATTCATAGATTTTGCAATATCCTCAATTTTCTGATAATAAAAATAGTGGCGTATGAGTATTTCACGGTCAGGCTCATTGACAGTTGAGATAGCTTTTTTTAATTCCCGTGCAATTTCCTTTGTTTCGACAGTTTCATAAAGGGAAAAATCGTCTTGAATATCGACTTCATCAATGTCATCAAAAGCGATATGTTTTTTTGAAAGTCGGTCAAAGGCTTTTGATTTGGCAATAGTGCAGAGATAGCCCGAAAGTTTTTCAGGCTCGAAATTGTCGGCATTTTTCCATAGAGCTACAAATGTATCTGAAACGGTTTCTTCAATATCCTCTTTTGAAAGAGAGCCGTCGAAAATATTGCATATTATCGCTGTAACAAGCGGTGTATATTTTATAATAATTTGTTTTAAAGCGTTTTCATCGTGATTTTTTAAACGCAGGGCAAGTTTTTTTATATCATTCAATCATTCTGACCTCCCTGTTTTCAGAAGTACTTCTGTTATTATAGACGGTTTTGATTGAAAAAAGGTTTCATATCTGTAAAAATTTTGATATAATAGTTGATGATAAAATATAATGAACGGAGAATTTTTATGGTATTCACAGAAAAATTTGACAAACTTTGCGAATATGAATCATGTGAAAAACTTTCTGAGTATAATATTGATTTGATTTACAGATTATCATACGACACGAATTCTTTTATTCGTGCATTGTCTGCTGAAAATCTGGCAAAAATTCCGAATAAAAGAAGTAAAAGTATATTATTCAGGCTGGCAAACGACAGACACTGTTTTGTAAGGACAGAAGCATACGACTCTCTTTCGGCATTCAGTGACGTTTACTATAAAATTTTGGTGCATATTATTGAAAATCAGAAACTCATATTATATAATAAATTAAGATTTTTTCAAAAGAGATTGACTGTAACTGTTAAAATAATTTTAGATTTAGGGGGCTGAAAGATGTCGGAAAAAGTATTACATCAAAATTTGTTTCAAAAAGAACCCGATGGAGATGCCTTTGTAATTCATCTGTTGATGCAGGATAAATGTCCTGTTCCCGAAAAAAAAGATGTAATTCGTATTATGCAAAAGCATTTGGGCGACATAGACTGCTTTTCACATGATGATAAAAATATTGGATTTGCAGTAAAAAAATATCCGTTGAAATTTGATGAAAAAACTGTTTATCCCATGCTTATGCTCACAGACTGTTTTTTGAATGAAAAGCTTTCGTTTGATGAACTGACTTGTTCACAGATGTGGGATTGTCCCGAAAGTGACGAAATAATAGCTCGGTGTCACTATGACGTGGTAGCCGTTGATATGCTGTCGGCATTCATGGATTATAAGGACAGGACGGATATGCTTATGGATTTTACGGAAGCATTGGCGGAACTGTATCCAACCTGTGAGGCTGTTTATTTTGACCGTTCGGGGAAAATGTTTACAAGGCAGGCAATTCTTGAACATACTGTTCCACGGAAGGACAGATTTATTTATTTTGCTGTAAATGTCCGTTTCTTTCATATTGAGGGCAGTAATGATATGCTGATTGACAGTTTGGGAATGTCAGAAGTAAACTTGCCTGATGTACAGTATCATTTTCATGGTCTTGATCCAAATTCGGTTGTAAATCATGCGTATAATGTTTTATCATACATATATGAAAATAACTGTCCTATTGAATCGGGAGAAACCATAGACGGTTTGAAAGACGGAAAACTCAGCCGTGACATACAATGGATATGTCGGTTTGAAGAATCATTGATTCAGCCGTCAAGGACAGTAATGGATATAAATACTTTGGAATTTGCCTCCGGCAGACGATAAAATATGGTTTGCTTTAAAGATGTATCTGAATATTATTTCACATCTTAAAAATACTATCACCATTTTATGACCGTGCTGTATGGCTGAGATATTTTGTTGATTAAATAAAGACAGTTCTCGTATAATACGGGAACTGTCTTTTGTATAGACAATCATTTTAATTATCCACTAATATAGACCGAAAATATGCCGACTGTGTTGCGTTTTCAAAAAAAATTTTTTTCAAAGTGAAATATTTTATGTCTGAAATCGGACTATATAGATAGAGGACCTCAATACCTCATAAAAGGAGGCTTATAAAATATGGATGATGCATCAATCATTGAATTGTTCCGTCAAAGAGATGAAACGGCAATTTCCGAAATAAAGCAGAAATATGACAGGATATGTTTTTACATAGCCGGAAATATTCTTTCACAGCGTGAAGACGTGGAAGAATGCGTGAATTCGGCATATTACGAGATATGGAACAGCATACCCCCGAATATTCCGAAAGACCTGAAAACCTATTTGTACTGTATTGTAAGAAATATTGCCATCAAAAAACTGCAGTATAATTCAGCGGAAAAAAGAAATCCGAAATTCACCGTTTCGATTGATGAAATAGCCGAATGTGTACCGTCAGGCGAAGATATATATGATGACGGTCTGTCGGAAGCCATCAGCCGTTTCCTTAGAAGTCAAAGTGAAAAACACAGAAAAGTGTTTATAAGGCGTTATTTTTACGGTGATACGACTTCAAAAATTGCGGAATATTACGGTATGAATGAAAAGACAGTTGCTACATATCTTTTTCGGACAAGAAAGAAATTAAAAGAATTTTTGCAGAAAGAGGGTTACGATTATGAATGAACTCAAATTTCTTGAAGCAATCGGCAAAATAGACGGTGACCTGATAAAAGAGGCTGATATTGAACAGAAAAAAACTTTTCCGAAACGCAAAATATATGCTTTCGGCTCTGCTGCAGCAGTTGCAGCGGTAGCATTTGGCTCTGTTTTGCTTTTCAATTCGTATGGTCAATCAGGCTCTGTTGTTGATAATTCAATTATTCAGCCCAATAACAACGGAGAGAACTCGCATACTGTTAATTCTGTTTTTCCTGTATCATCTGCCGAAGAATCTAAACAAGATTCAAGGGGATTAAATTCAGACAACAGTAAAACTGAAAATTCAAAAGATGAATCTGTCAATGATGTTTCAAAACAAACGTCAACAGATACAAGCAGTCAGAATATTTCTTCTGCACCTGCTGATAACAGCATACCCCAAATTACAGAATCGCAGACTGAACATAATCCCAATACACAAAGTACAAAATACTATTATCAGCCGTTTTCTGCAAAGATTGTTCCCGGTTCAAAATCTTTTGGCGGAGATGGTTTTGGTGAAGAAGAACTGCATCATATTGATGTAAGAACTTCTGAGGGATTTTATGAGCAGCTTGCACTTGATGAATACGCTTCAAATGGTATTTCAAGTACGGTAAGTAAAACGGATTTTGGTGAGTACATCGGAAAAATCATTGAAGTAGATAACAGCTATGAGTATCATGGGAATGCTGCCGAATCTCAAGAACCTACACTTGCAGGGGCAGACGTTTACTATTATGCTCCCAAAGGAAATAATAAAGCATTTATCATTGTACAACAGAATGACCAGTGCAGTATATTCTTTGCAAATGAAATCAATACAAGTGAGGGGTTCAAAAAAGGATTTTTATTCTTCAATGTACAGGGTGCGGAAGATATAATGAGTGTCGAATATCAGAAACGCATACCTGATAGCGATGGAAAAATGATTCTTTCCGAACAGAATGTTATCACTGACAGCACCGCAATCAAAGATTTTTATGACCTTGTTTGTCAGTTAAAGCCCGAAGATTACAGCGGTCTGCCCGAATTTGCCGCAACGCCCCTTTGGTATATAGAGGCATGGGACAAATATAAAGCCAATCCTGACGCTTTTGTAATGGAGGATTATTCTGTCATTATTACTTTGAAAGACGGTACAGTTTTGCGTGAAATACGTTATCAGCCTTTTCTTGCCAACGGATATGTAGAGAATATGCAGGAACTTACACCCGAACAGAACAGTACTTTAAAAAATCTGCTGAAATAAACTTAAAAAATTTTTTTTTTTAAACTTCCAGACCTTTTTGGAAAAACCTTGCGTTTATAATAGTGAAAGTACAAAAACAAAAAAATAAAAAATATAAATGTGAGGTTGATCATTATGAAAAAGTCAGTTAAGAAAGTAGTTATCGCAGTTGTATCCGCAAATAATTTCGGCAAAGAAAAATTGAATGCCGTTGTGGAAAGTGTTGCAGAGGATAAAAAGTCCGTTGACCTTACCATCACTAAAAATGACGGCAGTTCATTCTTGGACAGCACAGATGATATGTATATTTTCTCTACACATGGTTATGAAGAAAATCTCCCGTACTATATCGGCTATTCATTTGAGGACAACGGCACCGTTAAGGCAACAGTACACTTTGAAGATGAAGAAATCAACGAAGAAATCAACGGTACAACTTTTAAGATATATGAAGATAATGCCTGCATTTGTCATGTCGATGAAGTGATATATACGGCAGAGGAATTTGAAAAGCTGAGAGAAATTCCCGAAGATGAATTCTGGTCTGACGGTCTGAACATTCTTCAGAAGGCAGAAAAGGCTTACGGTGAACTTGCAGAAAATCAGCAGGCAAGTATGATAAACGGTGATATTGTTATTGTAACATGGGAATATGTGCCGTTCAGCTATGATATAACAGTCAATGATATAACAGTCAATCTCAGTTAAGAATTCAAAAAGCACTCTCAACATGAGGGTGCTTTTGTTGTGAATTCAATTTTTTATATACCTGTTTATTTCGGATATCCAATTCGTATTGTCATTTTCAAATCGTTCAAGAAACAGAAAAAAATTTGTACTTCCGGAAATTCTGTCAGGCAGATTTATAGTTTCCACACGACGTTTCATATCAGAGTAAGTCCGTTTGTATATTTGTTTGCAAATGTTCTTGATTTGATCATCGTGTGCATCATAGTCGGAAACTCCGGTATGCAATAGAATAACATAAAAAATATTTTAATAAGGGCAGTCTTTTCAATATCAACCAAAAATAAAATCCCGAGCTACTTTGTTGGTTAAATAAAGACAGTTCTCGTGTAATACGGGAACTGTCTTTTGTATAGACAATCATTTCAATTATGCTTCATTTTACTGGGTAACATATACCTCTGTGCCAAGTCTGAAAGCATATTCGTCAAGATAAGGGCTGGCAGTTCCGAGTGTTTCAAACTGTTCTTTGGTCATTTCTGCTTTGCAATTTATTTCACTGACAATTTCCGCCTTGACACCGTTTTCAGTAAGAATATTATAAATATTCGTGATTCTCTCCATGCGGAAAGTATGAAAAGCTGTTTGACATTCGTAATAAAGTTCCTTGCTTTTGATACCATATGCAAGACTGTCCTCTTTTGCTTTTTCGGTATCATATTCATTGGTGCCACTGATACGATAATTTTCTTTTACTGTTTCTGCCTTATCCAAGAAATTATCATCTCTGCCCGATGAAAACATCTCATCAGTGATTTGTCCGGAAATCCATTTAAGTATCATACCCATTGTTTCACACTCATCATACTCTGTTTTGATTTCACCAAGAGTTCTGCCATTGTATTCAAAACTGTACATATCATCTGAATCCGGTCTTGTAACGTCAACAGAATAAACTTTGCCGTCATTTGATGACAAGGCAGCTTTCAAAGACAGACT
>ONIF01000203.1 GCA_900317795.1 uncultured Eubacteriales bacterium
TTGATTACAGATATAAAAACAAAACCTGCTGTGAAGAACGGGAAATGTATGAAAAATATCTTCGTGAACACATACATTGTGCGGAAAGAGTATGCAATAGGATATATGACAGCTATCCGGAATATGCTGAATTTCTTATGCAGTTTGAAGAAACTCTGAAACACTGATTGTCAGATAAAAAAAACAAGAAGGAAAACTGTATGGTCAAAAAGCTAAAACAAAAAACAAGAGAAATCAAAAACGCAAACAATACCGTTCTTGAGCCGAAGAAAAATCTTATGATTGAAATTGTCGTAGCAATTTGTCTTGTCGTATTTTTGGTTACAATATATTTTTTTACAGGAAGTTGGGAATGTCTTTTGTGTGCTGTTATTGCTCCCACACTTATGACAGTTTTTTCACTCCACGCATTTTTTAAAGAAAAAAAGCAGGACAAAAACTCGGAAATTGATAAACAGAAATTTCTCAGCGGTGCAAAATACAGACAAAACGAATGGAAAAATGCCTATTATCAATATAAGGAAAAGCATACCTTTGAAACAATCAGTAAAAATGGCATGAAGTATGATTTGAAAAAAAGATACCGCAAAAAAGACTTTGGATATATCAGAATAGGAACCCTTTTGATTATCGGTTCAATATTGATTATTTTTATTCCTATGACAGAAGTTAAGGACAAAGCTGCAGCGATTTTCGGCATACTTTGCGGTGGAGTGATTTTTTCCATAGGCTTACATGGTTTAACATCAGGTCCCGTTCAAAGCTTCTTGAAACAACAAGCAAATCTGACTGAAATTGAAAAATCCTATGTCAAAGGAAAAATGCTGTCATTTGGCAATAATGGTATCAACTTGGGAAATTCCTATACGATAATATACAACAGTGAAAAAGTTTTTGCTGTTGACAATCATAATATCCGTGATATGACCAGAAAAATGATACGGGTGAAGAAATATGAAAACAGCACTTATTCAGGTCAAGAATACAAATATTATGTCAGTTTAATATATACCGCCCTTGACGGAAAAACTGAAACTGTTGATGTCCGTCTGGATGAATTCCAATGTGAAATGATGATTGCGGAGTTTAACAGACATTTCTATCCCGGCAGAAAATATGACAGCATTACCTTGGAAGTAACAGAAAATGCAGTATCACCACCATAGAAACAATAAAAGTATTTGCATAAAAACGGGCAAACATTCTGAATTTGAATGTCTGTCCGTATTCGCTATATTGAATTGTGTTTATTACAGCATATCCATAATAACAGGAAACGCATAAATCATCATCACACCGCATACTGCCCCAAAGCCTGTCAAGATTTCCACAGCACTCAATACTTTTTTCGGAATATGTAATTTTCTTCGAAATCTGATATAAACAGCCAATAACGCAATGCCGACAACAGTAATGATAATTCCTGAAATAAAGCCTTTCTTTTGACAGGAACTTTATTGCCATTTACCTTTACAACAAGACCGTAATTATAGGGAATTGAGAGCAGACAGGTTTGAGTGGAGTCTGTGCGAGCATTTCCTGTGATTTTACTGCCGTTATATCGAAGATTGGCACAACTTGTATTGTCAATAGCTTCTGACAGCAAATCAATATCAAGTCCGAATACACCAAAGCTGTAACAGCTTATCTTTTTGTTAGCCGTAATTTCTATAGTTATTTTTTCATTTTCGTATTCGCCCAATTTCAAAAGACCGTTTGCATCTGCTTCGGGATATTTGTTTTTTATCGTTCTGCCGTTTACGTTGACGGATAAGCCCTCAAAATATTCCTCGGACAACGAATTGGAAAACCTGTCATAGCAGTCAGCATACAGGCTTTGTCTGCCCGATACATAAATATCGTATTTTATCTTTGCCGCATTATAAAGCTGATACTTGTTATTTGAATACAAAATACCTGTGCTTTTCTTCTTGTCATAGTCATACTCCGTAATCAATTTTTTATCCGTATCAAAAATGCTTCCAAATAGATATTGCTGTATTTCTGCTCTTGTCATACCATAAGGAATATCAGCACCGCCTAAAAAATCACTGCTGCAAAGAATACCCAAGCCAAGATAAGGAGATATACTATTGATGGAATATTTGCCGTTTGTGTAAACTGTATGATTTGTTGCTTTACCCTCAGTGATGTTATATTTTATACAGTATAAGGCATTGGTCAGCTCAGTTCCTCCGGTACTGCCGGATTTCATCCACACTGTACTGTAACCAAAAAGACGCTGCATGACCATAAAATTATGGTCGGTGAGGGAAGTGTAATGACTGACAGAAGGATAACCTAATGATCCTGTCATATTATAATCAGCCGCCTTAAAGTCGGCTTTCACTCTGTAAAAATCATTATCACGAATTTTATCGCTCATGTCCGAGAGGGAAACAAAATCAGTTGTCCTTGTCGGGTTATTCACGGCAGGACTAACCATATAGAGCCGAATACTGTTCATTCCCTCCACACAGCACATAGTTACAAGCATTATTGAAAAAATCTGTTTCATAATAAGCCGTTTTCGGTAAAGCAACAGAATAATCAGATAACAAAGCACACTAAGTACAAAGAGCTTTGCCAGTCCATCGAGAGATTTTTTCTCACCCCACAGGGTAGCTGTATATTTCGTCAGCGTTTCAAAGTCTTTGTCTATCAACTTCCGAGAAATAAAATAATAGCCATAAATCAGAGCAAAAGACAGAGGTATCAATATGTACTGTATTCTTAACTTTATTCCGGAATTATTTTCACCTGTATCTGTCAAAAAATCCGCACAGCATATCAGACCAATAAATATAGTGATAAAGCCGTATCGTGCCGGAAAGGACATATAATTTCCCGTATGCCACATAATATTGACAGGCTCAATAAAAAACGGTATCAGTGTCAGCAGGAATAGTAACAGGTTTCTTCTATGCCCTTTTATTTTCTTCTCTCTGCTTAAAAGCTGCATCAGCAGCACAACAAAAATGAACCCTGTACAGAACAAGAGAGGTAATACAGTTTCGTAGTGTGAAAGAAAATTTGCATTGTTTATCGTGTCAGAAACAGAACTGAGCCTGCCGGATGACATGACCTGTATCAGACTTGGCAGCCATATCACAGCTGTTATCATTGCAGCAAGAACGGATCCCGACAGAAATTTAATACATACCTCACAGCGATATTCCGAATGTCGTTCACCGACAAACCAGACCGTCATATACAGCAGGATAAAAACAACAACCATGCAGCAAAGGTAGAAATTCATAATCGTTATGGCTGATAACACAATGATGAATAATATGCTTTTGCGTTCCTTTGTCAGCTTTTCCAGTCCAATCATAAGAATAGGAAACAGATACATAACATCAAGCCACATGATATTCTGATAGAACAGCATACCATATCCGCACAAAGCATACATCAGGCTGAGTGAAACCATAATCGCTCGGTTTGTTGTTTTCTTACAGCACTTGAAATAAATCACCGCTGTAAAGGAACACAATGTCAGTTTTAGGATAACCATGATATTGACAAAATATATCATTTCTTCCTTTGGCACAAAGACCGACAGCAGAGAAAACGGATTTGAAAGGAAAAAGCAGAACACACCCCAGAAGCTCATACCGCCTGCATTGGCAATACTGAAAAACAGATTATCTTTTCCGCTTAACATATCCTTGAAGTCCATCAGCAGAGGAATACCCTGCTGATTCATATCGCACCAAGCAATACTTCCTTGTCCGAACGGGTACATATTGTAGCTTTTGAATACATACAACATTACCGTTAATGTCAGTAAAGGCGGAAGAAACAGTGAAAAGTATTTTTTGACCGGTTTTGTAAGAGATTTCATTCAAGTATTTCTCCTTGATCGTTGTACTGAATATCATTGAGATCAATTCGATTACTTTCGGATTCGTCAGACAATATTTCATCATCTTCAAAGAATTGTTCGCTTTCTTCTTCAAACACAATATCATAATCATCGATCTGCATTTCATTCATACCTGCCATTGTTTTTTTGAGGGTTTCAAGAAGAAGCTCTCTGTCTGTATCAACGTAATAATTTTCAATATTTTTTGTAATTTTGAGTGTATATATTGTTTTGCCGTCTGATTTGTAGTCAGCAATACCAACGCCACTGTATTCATACTCAGAGGTTTCTATACCGCTTTGTTCCCAATTAACATTGATGAGTTTAACTTCTTCTCCTACATGATTTTCATTTTTCCATACTTCAAAAACAGCTTTCGCTGATGCGGAAGTTTTTGTTGTTTTATGTTCAATTTTTCCGTCAACAACATAATATATTTCAAAAGACATTTCTTCAACAGTCGTTTCACCGGAATCTTCAAGCACCGGAACTTCCGAACTTGATCCTCCTGTTACTCCGTTTTCAAGAGATTTTTCATCAACAGGCTTAACCGAGTTTGTAACAACCGCAGAGGAAACACCTAAATAAACAACAATATTATTGTTTTTGTTCATATTCTGAACGGTCAGAACAGCCGCACAAGCAAAAACGGCACAGGCAGCAACAGAGATTATTGCTAAAAATGCCTTTTTACTGTTTTTCTTCGGCTGTTTTGCTTTTTCAATAAGCTCATCATCAACATTGCCGATACTGTCAAATAAATCGAATTTTGTCATAACAATCCCTCCGTTTCAAGTCTTGCTTTCAGTTTGTTCCTTGTCCTCATCAGCATGACTTTAACTTTACTTTCTGAAAAGCCAAAAAGGTTTGCTGTTTCCTTTACGGATTTTGCATACCAATAACGGCAAAGAAATACCCTTTGTTCCGTGTCCTTTAACTCTCTGACAAAAGTGTTGATAGTTTTATCAAGTGTTTCTTTTTCCATTTCAGCTATCGGATCACCGCTTGGAGAAATACATTCCGATAACTCGTCCAACACCTCTGCAATTTCACCGCCACGCTTTTCAGCATTTTTTCGCCTCCACTTGTCGATAGAGAGCCGTCTTGTTATTTTTCCGAGAAAAGTTTTCAAAATGCTCGGTTTATGTGGCGGCATACTGTTCCATGCGGATAAATAGGTATCATTCACGCTTTCTTTGGAATCCTCCTCATTATGTAAGATACCGTAAGCAACAGAATAACAATAAGTGCCATATTTTTCTGAAGTAATGGCAATAGCCTGCTCATTTCTGTCCCAATACATTTCTACGATCTGTGCATCATTCATAGAAAAAACCTCCTTTCAAAAGTCCTTCTATATAACTACTCGTATTTTATCATGAAAGGTTACAAAAGTAAAAAATTCCACCCTGTTTTTTACAGGATAGAATTCTATGAAAATATTTTTTTATCTGTCTGCTTGACGGGGAACAGGTCAAATCGGGCAAGTGTATTTTCTTTGATTTATTTCAGCAGATTTTTTAAAGTACTGTTCTGTTCGGGTGTAAACTCCTGCATATTCTGTACATACCCGTTAGCAGTGACGTTTACTATAGCTTGCTCATTATACTTGTTTGTGTATATAATGCTTTCAAGTCAAATTGCCGAAAATATTTTCAGTGAAAAATTATTCGGTAACATAATTGTTGTGAGTATTGATTTGTGATTAAAAAATTTTTTAAAGAAATACCAAAATAATTTGAACCTTTTTCCGTCTTGAATTGTATATAGAGTGAAAGCTT